>WTIV01000013.1 GCA_011525095.1 Methanobacteriota archaeon | reverse complement strand
AAAATGGCAGATTTTAGACTCGGCAGACTGAAGTTTAAGTGGCGCGGTGATTGGGCTGCGTCCACTGCTTATGTCATTGATGATATTGTTAAGTATGGTGCAAACTCATATGTTTGCGTAGTTAATCATACTTCAACGTCATCGGAAACTTCCTTCTATTCTGAAGATATCAATAACAATAGATGGGAACTCCACACAGAAGGTCTCAGACAAAGAGGAGATTGGACACCATCAACTTGGTATGCTATTAACGACTTGGTAAAGTATGGCAATAGCATCTACCGTTGTGTCACTGCATATACTTCTGGTCCCCAATTCCAATTTAACTTCTGGTCTGCATATTCTGAAGGTCTAGTATTTGAAGATACCTGGGATTCCTCAACTCTCTATCAGAAAGGTGATATCGTTGGGTATGGTGGATACACCTACATTGCCGAGCAAAACTCAACCAACGTTGCACCAAACACGGATACCGCATATTGGAAAGTCCTCACGACTGGATATCTATCACAAGGTGCATATAATCCTGCTGAGGTTTATGAGCCAGGTAACACTGTAAGATATGGTGGTAATACCTACGCTTGTAAAGTCACAACCAATACAGAAACTCTTTCAATTGGTTCTATCACTGGAGATGGAACGACTGTAACCGTTACATTCCAACAAGCTCAAGCAACTGCTCCATATGGTATTGGAGATCAAATCACTATTGCTGGTGTTGACATCGGCGGTTACAATGGAACATTTAGAGTTGGCACTGTAAGCACAACTCAAGTAACATTTGCACATACAGAACAGACTGCTGGTGCTACTGGTGGAACCGTATCTTACGTTCCAGTCCCAACAAACACAAGATTCTGGGATCTAGTTGTTGAAGGTTTTAACTGGGGTGGTCAGTGGAGTGCATCTGCTGTTTATCAACTCGGTGATGTTATCAACAGAAATGGTAACTCCTATATTTGTATTACCTCAAATACAACTGGCGCAGCAACTGCTCCAGAACTTGATTCAAATGGTAACTACTGGAACTATCTATCACAGGGTGGTGACGCTGCACAGGTTCTTCAAGAAATTGGCGACCTTATCTATCAGGCAGCGGGTGGTATTAACAGAATTGCACTACCTCTAGGAGATCAAAGTGCTGCTGCTCTAAGAGAAGCAGACGGTCAAGTTCTTGCAGTTGGTGGATCACCTCTACTACCAAGATGGGAAGCAAATAACACTACTGCTCCTGTCTACTATGTTGCTAAAGAAGGTTCTGACACATATAACGGCAGAAGCATCTCCAGAGCGTTTGGATCCTTGCGCTATGCTTGTGATTACATCGCAGGATTGACTGGTGCTGCCGCTCCTTCTGCGTCCAATCCACACACGATTTACGTTAAGGCAGGTGTCTATGAAGAGACCCTACCTATTACGATTCCTCAGTTTGTCTCTATCATTGGCGACAACCTAAGAACTTCTGTCATCAAACCTGCTTCTGGTTCTTCAAACCTACAAGCACTTACTCTTTCTGGTTCGCTATCACACGTTCTATTCGGTGATACAATCTCCAACCATAGCGGAACTAAGACTGCTAAAGTTCTAGATTCTGACTATAATAACAATGTTCATATCCTTAACCTAACAGGTGGAGAATGGAACACTGGAGACCAATATGTAGATATTGTAAGCCATCTTTCTGGTGATGCACATGACCTCTTGATTGCAAACAAAGCGTTTATTGCTGAGGATGCTTACTATCAGCATGTAAACAATGACGGTGCTGTTCCAGGCGTAGAAGCAGATGTAAAGGCAAGACTTGTTACTTTCGTTGAAGAACTTGCATATAACGTTAAAGCAGGTGCTAACAACAAAGTATATGAGTACGTTGAAGCACTTCTAGTTAATGATGACATTACTGGAAATTCTGGCAATGATATCATTCTCTTAGATTATCTTGCACCAGTTGCACGCAGCGTAATTCAAAACACTGTTGTAAATCCAGCTAGTGGTAACAATCTATCGCAGACTGTAGACAACACTATTACTATTGACTCTGCATCTCCATATTGCCCAACGCAAACTGCTGCTGTTACAACTTTAGTTGGTATTGCAACTTCTGCTCTATCATCTGGAAATCTCACCGCAACTGCAAAGTCTGATCCTTACATTCAAATCTCTTCGGCAGGTACAAGAACAAACGAAGAGTCAACAATGTTCTACGTTGGTTCTCACACCACCGTTAAGGACTTGATTTTTGAGGGAATGAGTGGTTTCGTTCCTTCCACATCAAATGACGAAGATCTAGACACTTCCACAATCAAGGGTGTTTACTTCAGACTTGATCCTAATTCACCTGTTCAGAAATCACCATATATCCAAAACTGTACTGCCATTGGCGGAGCAGCAATCGGTATTATGATTGATGGTTCTGTTCATGCACACTTTGATAATACCGCAACACCATCTTACAAGTCAATGGTGTTTGATGCTTACACCCAGATCCTAGACGGTGGTGTTGGTTTCTATGTAACAAGAGGTGCATCTTCTGAGATTGTTTCCTGCTTCACCTACTACGCTCACATCTCATACTCCTCAACTAGAGGTGGTAAGATTCGTGCTGTTTCTGGCAACTCTTCGTATGGTAAGTATGGTGTTATCTCCAGAGGATTTGACGCTACAGAAGCAACTATCAATGGTAATGTCAAGGGTCTAAGACTAGAACTTGATCCACAACAACCAAAGAATGGTTCGTTCACAGTTGGTGAGAGAATTAGTGGTGGTACATCTGGAGCAGTTGGTGAACTAATCAGTGATCAATCTGCATCCAACTACATATACTTCTTCCCAGTTACTGGAACATTTGTTCAAAATGAAGTTGTTACTGGTCAAACTTCATCCTCTTATGTCACTCTAGTCAATAACACAGACGCTGTAACTGGTCAGAAAGGATTCGTTCTTACTGTTGAGGGTCTATCTGCAGCACCTGACCAGGGTGGTTCAGTTGAACTAGTTGATAACGGAATCAATGATGACGCAGGTTCATACGTTATCGCTAACTCTTCCTACACTCCTGCGGATGGAAGAGGTACACTAACAGTAGAGAGAGCAAAACTAGGTTCTGCTGCTGTAGCACACACTGGTACTACCTTCTGCGATCTTTATGCTTTTGTTGATCCAGTTCCAACAACTGGTAATCCAACAACCTTGAGCAACTCAATTGACGGAACTGCTACAACACTCTTCGTCAACCAAGTTACAGGAATGAGTCAGAATGGATTCATTATCCTGGGAACAGAGATGATGCAAGTTGTTTCATTCCAAGGTGCAAACGAAATTACCGTTAACCGTGGTGCTGAAGGAACAACTGCAATCTCACATGCTGCAAACACTGGTGTAACAGTTCTTGCACAAAAGGTAGTTGGACAAGACGAGATTATTGAAGACTTTGATAGTGCTGCAACAGACATTCGTGTTTCTGCTGCAAACATCATCTTCAAAGATCAAGACTACATCAAGATTGACAACGAATTCTTCAGACTTACTAACGTTGCTCCAGATGCTACTGGTAAGACAGTTCTACTATTCTCTGACGAGAAAGTAATTCCTGCTGGAGATGGTCAGAACTTCAAGATTCGCTATCGTTATTCACAGGTCAGACTAACTGCTCACGACTTCCTAGACGTTGGTACTGGAAGTAAAGCAAATACTAACTGGCCATTCCTCCCACTGTCTCCAAATATTCCTTCATACGAGACACTAGAAGATCGCCCAGGTCGTGTTTACTATGTTTCTACTGACCAAGATGGTAACTTCTCTGTTGGTCAATACTTTAGAGTTGAACAGGCAACTGGTAAAGCAACCCTAGACGCTTCTGCGTTTGACCTTTCTGGTCTATCATCCTTGAGACTGGGTTCAATTGGTGCTCAACTTGGTGCAGCAATTAACGAATTCTCAACTGACGGAACTCTATCACAGAATAGTGACGAGAAAGTTCCAACTCAGAGAGCAGTCAAGACTTATGTTGACAACATGAGTGGAACACTAGGTGATTTCTCAATTGGAGGAAACCTAAGTGTATCTGGAACAACAACAACTGTTTCCTCGGTTACTGTTGATGTCAAAGATCGCAACATCACCCTAGGTAAAGTTGCCGCTGCTGCATTCAATGGTGATTTGACCGCTGGTCAGAACACAATCACCAATGTCTCCGATACCGATAACTTGGCACCAGGAGTTCGCGTTTCTATCACTTCTGGTGGTGGATCAACTGCACTCGGTGGAAATGTTACTGTTGTATCCATCTCTGGTGATACAGTAACTCTATCAGAATCAGTTGGTGGTGGTGGTTCCGCAACAGGAGTTGTTCTTGCTGCAGGTGGTCCCACCGATGTTACTGCAGACACTGGTGGTCTAACCATTCTTGGTGATACCAATAAGGAATTCTCTTGGTTGTCTGGAACTAACTCTGGTTCATTCACTTCAACTGAGAATCTTACTCTTAACTCGGGTAAAGCATTCTTTGTTGATTCAACTCAAGTCTTAACAGAGACCGCAGTTCTTGGTAAATCATTCAGCACTGATGCTGGACTTGGAGGCACAATTGCAAGCGATGCTAAGGTTCCAACTGAGTTGGCAGTCAAGACATACGTTGACAACAACACACAGAAAATCACTGCTACCGCTTACTTTGTAGCATCAATGTGATATATAAATAACTAAGACTATTCTAAACGATCACAAAATACGGAGAGACCAATGGCATCAGGAGTATATGCAAAGGTAGATGTATCTTCTGCCTCAACATGGACAACAGTAGTAGCACCTCCAGCAGCTGGAGTTAAGGTTGCTACTGTGACCCTTTGCAATCGCACTGGTTCAAATCTATCAGTAAGACTTGCTTTAGCAGCAACAACATCAGTAACAGACTCGGATGTTATTGAGTATGACACTACCATTCCTGCGAATGGAGTTCTTGAAAGAACAGGAATTGTTCTAGACACAAGCAACGGACTTCAGGTTTATGCAAGTGCTGCAGGTCTGACTGCAGTTGCATATGGTATTGATGGTTGATATTGACCCATACTAGAAAAAATTATAAGGACCCAATCTAATGGCAAGAAGGATTTCCATTACTGAACAAGCGTCAGTAAAAAAGACTATTAATCCATATTCCCAACCATGTTTCACTGCATATGCACTGAACCATTCACATGGTGGTGGATTCTGGATGTATGATCACAACTTGAACTTGATTAATGGCGATCATGGTGATGGAAGTTATTCTTATGGATCGTTTAGAACACACAGCACTTCTGCTTCTCAGTTCTTTGAGAGCAGCAATAGTTATCCAGATACACAATCAGATTGGACTCCTAGTTCTAGTTCTGACCGCTTGGGTGGAACAAACTCAACTGGTTACTTAGGTCACCAATCATTGATGAGAGGTTGTACTTATGGTAACTTCGGTGGATGGGCAGGTTCTGGTAGCAGCAATGGTAGAAGTCCAAGATCACATGCATTTAGAGAATGTGCTCCTTTGGTGAATGAAACTCACCAAGATTATGCCATGTTTACTCAGCATAATGGTGGTACTGGTACTTGGTTGTACCTAGGTCCAAGAAGTTGCTTGCAGTATTATGACAGAATTCACCATGGCACATGGGGACATAAAGTAAACATTCCTGCTCAGTCATCTGGTGGTCAGGGAATGTATGCTTCTGCTTGTTATAATGCGAAGACAAGAAAACTTCTCATCATGGAATCTGATGGAAGTTTTAATATGAGACCAGTAGTTTGGAATAATGTTCCAGACTTGAGATATATTGCTCACCATGGTTCTACTCACACATATGGTGAATCTTCTAGTTATGGTGAACAGTTCCCTGCACATAATAATCACGAAGGATCTTTACACCAGTATTTCCAAGATTCAAACAATTGCACAGTATATACTGCAAATAATTTCAACACAAATAGTTATTCTGGTGCGGGTGAAGCAAACTGGAGATGTATGCCTATCCTGAACGATGATGATTCTATCACCGTTTTCCACATGATGCCTTCCTGGGGTGCTCTTGTTTATAGATGGAACTCAGCAGGAACTCCAACTGGAACTGCTATGGCAGATAGTTGGACTACTTCTTATGGTTATGAGCAAGGTGTTGAATTTGGATACAGATGGCAAGTAACTTCTGACGGTAAGTACATCTGGGGTTATTGCCCATCTTACTACTATCAATCAGGAATCTATATTGCTATGATTCGTGTCAGTGATGGTAAGTTCCTGAAGTGGCAGAATAATGATAGCACATATGGATTCCAATCTGCTCCTATGGGCAAATCAGATATGATTTTCTTCGGATGCTATAACACAGATAGTGGTGTTGGCGCTCACTTCAGAACTGTAAACTTACCACTTGAGTTTGCAGTAAGAGATGATGCCTCAACATTGAACTTAGGTTCACACTGGATGAATTATACTCTGGAATGTGGTCACTATAGTACCTCATATCCAGCATTCATTCCTTCTCTGTATGATACTTCATTATTCTCAGAGTCACACCTAGTCCCAGATCTACAATAAGGTATAAAATAAAATGGCATTTCTCCTTTACAGAAAAAGAACATCTAGTGTCGTTGGTTGGTGGGAAACCGAGGAAGAAGTTAGTTGGTTGGAACAGAACCGCGATAACTTCATCCTAATTGAACAAGAGTATGATCCAACAACGGATTATTCTCTTTCAATGACTCTATCGGAAGATGGCACTTCTTTATATAACAGACATGCTGGGATGTCTTTAGATGAGCAGCGTGCAGCTGTTGCTGCAGAAACAGAAACATCATTGATTGCTGAATTGAAAGAGAAAAAAACCGCCCTTTTAAATGGATGGATTACTGATGCTCTACAAGAATTGAACTGGAAAATTACCAGGGCAAAAGATAGAGATTTAATTAATGGCAATACCGAAGCAATGGATGCAGTTCTTGCTGAGAAAGAAGCTATCAGACAACGAGGAAGAGACGCAAAAGCGCGTCTACTTGCACTAACTACGGTAGCAGATCTAGAAGATTTTATCTGCAAGAATTTTTGATCATTTATAAATATTTGAAGACCGAAACTCCTATTAATATCTGAGAGACAAGATGGCAAGAACAATCACAACCAAACCAGCTACGGTGAGTTCAAAAGTTGCAGATCCATATCAGCAACCTTGTTTCTCTGTATTTACCCAGCAGCATAGCGTTTATGGTGCTGGTTGGCATACGTATAACCATAACCTTGAGTATTGCTCAAACTTTCTGGGAGACGGTAGTTATGCATATAACCGTTTTAGAACATATACAACTGCTGCACCAGAGTTTTTCCAGAACTATGCAAGTAGTCAGTATTATGAGACACAAAGCACTCCATCATCAAACTCAGAGGCTTGTCAGAATACTTGTAATGTAGGATATCTTGGTCACCAGAACTTCCACTCAGTTGGTGAGTATTCTAAAACTGCTGGATATGTTATTGCTAATTCTGGCAGACAATGGAGAGGTAATGCATTCAGAGACTGTGCATCCATTGTTAACGAAACCAGTCAGGACTATGCTATTTTTACTCAGCATAATAGTACTACTGGTACTTGGTTAACTATTGGTCAAAGAAGTGCAAACAGATATTATTGCGATACTCAACAGTATGGCAGAAATAGATTCAATATTCCCTCCCAAACATCTAACGGTCAGGGAATGTATGCTTCTGCTTGCTACAATGTAAAAACCAAGAAGTTTGTAGTCATTGAACAAGAGACTAGCAACTACAGATTCCAACCAGTAGTTTGGAATAATGTTCCTGATTTCAGAGCAATCGGAACCAACTCAAGTGACTACTATCACGATGAAGCAGAAAGTTACTCTGCTAAGTCTGATAACCAAGGTGGTTCTGTTTACGATTACTTCCAGAATTCTGCGAATAGAGATCTCTATGACAGAATGACTGGTAATGGAATGAATCAGTATACTGGTGCAGCTGAAGCGCATTGGAGAACAATGCCATGTCTATGTGATAATGGCAGACTAGTTACATTCAGTCAGACACCATCAAATGGTTGTCTTGTACAAAGATGGAACGCTGATGGAACCTATGAGGGCGTTCTATGGAATGGAACATGGACAACTTCGTATGGTTACGAGCAAGGAAATAGATTTGGATCTAGATGGCAAGTTTCTACATCTGGTAAGTATTGGTGGGCATACTGCCCCTCTTATTATTATGGTTCTGGACTATATTGGATTGCAGTACGTGTATCTGATGGTAAGGTCATGTACTTCCAAACCAATGATTCAACACATGGAAGAATGACATGTCCAATTGGATTAAATTCCATGGTTATCACATATGATACAAACGCTGATGGTCCTGGTATCTATCATAGAGAGATTGAATTGGATTACTTCTTTAATATCGGTGCTGATATGTACAATATTCCACTTGATAACAACTACAATGCATGGACTTTGGACACAGCAGGAAACTCAACTGATTATCCATTGATCATTCCTGCATACTATAACACCTCTCTATTCAATACTCAACTAGAGTCCAACCTATAATAAATACATTATAACCAGTAAAGTATAAAATCAATGGCATATCTACAGTTTAAAACAAATGGCTTAGGCATTGAAGATGTCAACCTATTTCCTACTTTACCTGAATGGGCAGTAGAAGGAGAAAATGGTGATGATCTGGGATACTTTATTGAGTATGACTTTGACCCATCAACTGAGTTTATTTCTTCACTAACGCTTTCCGAAGATAAGTCATCTGTTGTTAGCAGATATCCTGGTCAAACTCCTGATGAGCAACGCGCTTCATATTCTGCTGATCTAACAGCAGCAGTTGCAGTTGCTCAACTGAAATCTACGATCAAATCACGTATCAAGTCTCTGGTTCTTGATATCATTGAACCAGTTAATGCTTTAGAAGAAAAAGCAAAAGAACTTGATGAAATCAATGGCAATACTAACAATATGAGAAAGATTGCTATCTATCGTGAGGCAGCAAGAGCAGCTAACAACACACAAGAAGATTTACTTGATGCATGTACTACTCTTGAAGAATTAGAAGAATTCAATAAAGACTGGACAGAAGAATTTAAATCTTTGAATCCTATTCCAGAGATTTCCTGATTGACCATTGATATAAATTATAAATACCCGTAGGAAACTATGGGTATTTTTTATGGCTCAGCCTGCAAGTAGGACCGAGCTAAGGGACTATTGTCTTAGACAGTTAGGGTTCCCAGTTCTG
>WTIV01000247.1 GCA_011525095.1 Methanobacteriota archaeon | reverse complement strand
TCTGCTGAAGATACGCCTGAAGTTAAGGTAAGGCACAAGATTTGGCAGAGGCTTGTTACTCGTGATTCTAAGAACGAAGAAAGCAGAGTTGAGATGTTCGACTTGCTAAAGGCGGCTTTGCGTTCACGTCCTCGTTATATCATCATTGGTGAAATTCGTGGTGTAGAAGGTGCTACAGCATTCCAGGCTATGCAGACTGGTCACCCTGTTATCGCTACTTTCCACGCATCATCAATCGTAAAGATGATTCAAAGATTCACTGGTGACCCGATTAACGTTCCAATTCGTTTCTTCGATAACTTGAATTTCGCAATTTTCCAAGAAGTTGTCGAAGCACCTGGTGGTGGAATCGCAAGACGTATCACCGGTATTGACGAAGTAATTGGTTACAACAAACACAGCGATGGTGTCCTTACAAGAGGAATGTTCGAATGGGACCCTGTAAAGGATAAGCACTACTTCCGTGGTATGTTCCAATCTCATCTGATGGAAAACAAAATCGCAGCTCAGATGGGATTCGAGAATAAGAGAGATGTATACGATGAGTTAACTCGTCGTGCAGAAGCAATTCAAGTAATGGCAGACAGAGATTTGACTCACTATGACGATGTATTCGATCTACTGAATCTGTATTACAACGGCGGATGGGAAGCATTCCGTTCCGCAGTAGACACATGGGTCAGCATAACTGAGCGCTGAGATGGGGATGATTGAATGGAGCGAATGGCGACTTGGCAGATTGCTCTGCGTCGCCTCGAAATGCCAGTTCCTCGTTTCCTCTTTGCATTCGTTTTACCTGCAGCGCTGGCTGGTTTGATAACAGCTATTTTGATGATTTTCCTAACTGGAGGTTTTTCTGAGGGTGGTCTGTTTGCAGGATTTACTGGAGTTTTCCTGATAATTTTACTACCAATTCTTACGGGTGGTGCAGCGATATACTTCCCTATTTTGGAAGTGAATCGTTCGGCGATCAAGATTGAGAAAGAGATGCACATGTTCATCACAAGAATGGGAATTTTGTCCTTAGGAGAGGTTGGAGCAGACACAATTTTCGATATACTTCGCCAAATGAAGGACTATGGCGAACTTGCTCAAGAAGTCAAGAGAATCGAAACACTCGTCGATAAGTGGCACACCTCTCTACCTGAAGCGGCAAGAATTGTAGCACAACAATCTCCCTCTCCGCTTTGGACTGACTTCTTGGACAGAATGGCTTTCTCCATAGAGGCGGGTCAACCGATTGACGCCTTCATGCGAGCCGAACAAGAAACAGTAGCCGAACAGTACAACACTCTCTATGACACAAGACTAGAGAGCGTTGACACTCTAAAGGAAATCTACGTTTCACTCGTGTCTGCAGGACTGTTCGGTTTGGTAGTCGCTGGAATTCACTTGGTTCTCTTCGAAATTGGTGATGGAACAACTGCAACACCAATTGAGTTAGCAACTAGGATTAGATGGCTATTGTTGGCAGGATTCGTATTCGTGATTATCCAAATCGGTGCTCTGTTTGCTTTCCGCGCAACGATACCCGACGACCAAACATTTGCGAGAGACGAATTTGAAACACCATTCAGATTACTGTTTAGGCAGACCTGGTTAGGTGCCAGCATTGTGAGTGTGATTTTACTGATTGTAACGGTTTCAGTTGTAATCGCATTCTGGGATGGACTTACAACAACTTGGGATAAGTATGGATTAATTCTACTAGCAGTTCCTCTAACTCCGCTGTTAGTGCCTTCCGTATTGGTACAGAGAGAAGAGAGTAAGGTTCTGCGAAGAGACGAGGCTTATCCGGATTTCATTCGTGCCCTCGGTGGAACTGCACAGGCAAGAAGTGCAGAACCAAGTGCTACAATTCGAGCATTACGAGGTATTGATTTCGGAATGCTTGACCAATCAATCGACCGTTTGGAAAAGAGGTTGTCGACAAGGATCGACAGCGAGCGAGCTTGGGATTATTTCGCCGCCGACACTAACTCCGCAGTAATTTCTCGTTACAATCGAATATACATCGAAGGTTCACAGTCATCTGGTGAGCCTGCTCAAACAGCGGATATGGTTTCGCGCTCAGTTACTAACCTACTATCTCTAAGGCGTAGAAGAAGCCTTTCTGCATCAACAATGTGGGGTGTAGCACTTGGATTGTTAATTTCCACAGTCGTATCTCTGAACGTTACTATATCGATTGTTCTGCAACTTGGTGAGACGATTGCAGGTGTTGCGACAAGCATCGCAGAAACTACAGATATCGGTTCAATTTCTGACGCAGCAGGTGATTTCGTTCTTCCAGTTATGGAAGACCCCACTGCCGTTGAGGAC
>WTIV01000159.1 GCA_011525095.1 Methanobacteriota archaeon | reverse complement strand
TTGCCATTTCCTGAGCACATTTCCTCGCTCTAGCCCCATCTGCTCTAACGATTGGTTCATCCCAAGTAGGATGCCAAACAACTCCACCATTTTCACAAACCATAGGTCCAGTTGCCCCAATAAATCTCGATAGGCCGTAAGTTATTGCTCTGACATTACCTGTAGCGAGAATAACCGGAATGCCCGCCTCTTCTAGGCGTCTAAGGGATTCAATCGCTTCAAGATGCAATTTTTTGTTGTAATCGGTGATTGTACCGTCTATATCAACAGCAACAGCCTTTGGTTTCCAACCATTAGGCATCCATTGCATGATTGCCGCTGGAAGACTTGATTCAATACGCTTGCGATGGGAGGATTCTTGACCCATGCCCTAGCAGGGGTGGATATGTCAGGGGATGGTGAAGAATTCCTATCCCTCGAGGATGATGAGGCCCCCGTTGTCCAGGTAAAAGAGAGGAAGCCGAAAAAATCTCAGAAGACCGTACTAAAATCGACCGAAAACACCTCATCACAAAGCACAGCTGTTGAAGCAGAACTTGTCGATATGGAAGTTCTCGGAGAATATGGAGGCAATCACAGTGTGTGCTGGCCGATTCAAGACATGGACTGTCCAGATAGTGCCTCCAAAGCTATGAATGCACTCAATCGATTAGAGCATGTCAACACTTCACTCGTATCTGCAACAGACGGAACCGTTACTGTAGATGTCGACTTTGAGAAAGGAAATCTAGCAGAAGCATCTGCGATTTTAGCATCCCTGGGCAATCCTCCAAACTTACCTTACATGCAACTTGCTGGCGTCGACTCCAGTGCGATCGCCTCTCGCCATTCAGTACCCGTCAAGGGATTACCTCGAATCTTCAGAAGACAACCTGGTGTCCTAGATTGTGATGTTGATAGAGACGGTAACATATTGCTACAATTGACTCCAGAGCCAATAGAAGAATTGCGTATTGCAATGGAAAGAGCTCTCCAGAGCGTGATTGGTGGAGACTACAAGTTGGTCTCAGCAAGTATAACCAAAGTTAGCTCGGGCCAATGGAGAATGATAGGTTCGGGCATTGCATTCCTAATGCTACTGGCTTACATCATCACAGAATCATTCATTACAGAAAATCCATTTGTTCTGGGAGCAATTGGTCTTCTTGGCGTCTCTTTGGGTGGCATTAAGATGTTCAATAAAGCGATAGCATCTGTTCAAAATCGCCAACTTGGGTTCCAAGTTTTGACTTCACTTGCTGTTATTGGAGCATCCTATCTCCAAGCATGGGAGGAAGCACTGTTGGTTTTGATTTTAGTTTCATGGACCGAGCATATGGAAAATGAGGCACTCGTAAAGGCAAGGGAAGCAATGCAGGGTGGCCTAGATAGGCTACCGCGAACAGCTAGAAGGGTCCCCAAGAAAGAGATAGGGAAATTCTCTGTGTCCTCTCTTTCTGTAATTTCTTCACAAAGCCCGATGACTCCAACCACACACAGCCATTCTGGACCAGAAGAAATTCCTGTTGGTCTGGTAATGAAAGGAGACCATTTGGAAATTAGAAGCGGCGAGTTGATTCCGGCTGATGGTAAGATCATCTCTGGTTCTGGTTCAGTCAACCGTGCACCGCTAACAGGAGAATCCGTACCAGTGGATGTGGCTAGTGGAGATGAATTACAGGCCGGATTGACTCTATCTCGAGGCCCGGTTACAATCGAAGTTACCGCAGTTGGTGAAGACACAAGATTATCTGGACTTATCGACAAAGTTCACTCTTACAAGGAAATACCTACACGGTTACAAGGTGCATTAGAGAATTTCACCTCAATATGGGTTCCTGTCGTTCTAATTGGAGCGGTTCTTGCTTGGCTATTACAACCGGATGCTGATTGGAAAATCATTCTCCTGCTCTGGGTAGTTGCCTGCCCATGCGCACTACTACTTGCCTCTCCAGTGCCGCATGCTGCAAGTCTTTCAATGGCTTCTAAATCAGGTGCAATCGCAAGAGGCGGAGACATTATGGAATCATTGTCTAAAGTAAATTTGGCGCTTTTGGACAAGACTGGAACTCTAACCTCCGGCAAGCCACGAATAGGAAGTATGACGTTAACAAGAGGACGCAGAAGGGATACTGCAATCGCCCTAGCAGCGGGCTTAGAGGCATCATCTAACCATCCATATGCGCAAGCAATCATCGCTTTTGCAGAGGACGAATCAATAGAACCATTGGAGCTATCAGACATTTCTGACATGGAGAATGGTGTATCTGCTAAACTCAAAGGCTCTGAAGTTGCATTTGTTCGAGCAGAACTTTCTCAAGTTTCAGGTAAGTTGGAGGAAGAGTTGC
>WTIV01000144.1 GCA_011525095.1 Methanobacteriota archaeon | reverse complement strand
AAATTTGTGTTTGACCAGATACGTTTGTGACCATTCCTGACCACTGAACGCCTTGTGAATCCTCAAACGCTACACCAGCTCCATCGATTGGTGTACCTTCTTGGGTTTCAACGTTAACATCGAATCTACCAACAGGTGCGATTAGAGTCCAGTTTGCATTAGGTGTTACAACCATTTCTCCCATTTCGAAATATCTAGATGACCATTGTACTGCTACTGGATAAGTTCCATTTGGAAGTCGCAAATCACCTTCTCCTGTTGAGTTTGTATCGCCTAGAATGATAGTCTGGTTGTTTTCATCGAGAATACGTAGATTTGCAAATGGTAATCCGTATCCTTGAATGTCTACTATTGAGAAATTGACCTGTTGTAACTCAAGGGTCATATTCACTTGACCTCCTGTGAAATTTACTAATTGGGAAGGGAATGAGAACCTCTGCCAAATTGGCTCGATGATATATTCATCAGTCATTAGGTCAAATGCGGCTAATCCGTTTGCCAATGTCGTTGCTGCCCCGCGAATGGTTTGTGTATCAACATCTCTAGCGATTAGTTGAACGCCTTCAATCGGAGACCCGAGTTGGTCTGTTACGCTGACATATGTTGCTGTAACTGTAGTGTCAATTACAATCTCTGTCCCACCTTGACTACCGTTGTGAGTGGCTACTGTATTTGGAAGAGGGTTCCCCATCCAAGAGGAAGAGATTACGTATTGTCCGATTGGAGTATTATTGATTACTGTTGTCGAATTAAACGAATATCCGGACAACATCAATGTTCCATTTGGATGAACTACCCAGACGTTAATCATTCCTGCAGGCCTGCCATCTGCATGTGAGGCGTTCAATGTAAGATCTGACACATTAGTATTCACATTTAATGTTTGATTTGCAGAGAAAGTCAGCAATTCAGTTCCTACATTCACATCTTGATATAAAAAGTCGAGCTTGATATTACCGAGGGGCAAATCCATTTCTGCAATCCCTAAGGAATCACAATTTGCATCTAAGTCTGCTCTTCTCACATTATCTGCTGTGACTAAAATTTCTACATCAGAAAGAGAATCTCCATCTGCATCCATGCAATTTACATCCAGGGTTCCAGAATACCTAACAGGGATAGTTACATTGGAAAATATTCTAAATCCACCCGCTGTTGCATCACCAGGATAGTCTTCCATCCACCTTGTCGCATCTAGAGAATCTATCTCGTATCTTACCGTCCAGTTTCCGGCAAGAGTAGACGAGTCAAATGGTAAGGTAAGGTTCCATAGACCCTGAGATTGCCATGATTGTGAACTTGTTGATAGTGAATGTGAGGAAATCAATGTACCATTTGGAGCAACCAAATCAGCACTCACATTATCGATATGGTTGACGGTCAATGGAGACGATAGTTGGAGTGAGAGGACAGAATTATTTGAGGTGGTGCCTACCCAGAATGTATCGATTGATTGTCCTGAACTGTCTCTATAATCATTAGATACAACATCTACAGGTGTGGTTATTGGAATTGAAATATGCGATTGATAAAGACTAGACCCCCATCTTGCTGTGTACTCAATTCCATTATTTCCAGAAACTTGTACGGTTAGTTTTAGCCTATCTGAGGCATTAAGTTGCACATTGGAAACAGAAGTTGTGGCAGTATGCTCTGTGTATGTGGTAGGGAACACTACGTTGCTTGTTGTAACTGATGCAATGGTTGTGCCTTGAACTGTGCCGTTGACGTCGGCTTTTTCTATATTGAATGTTACCGATGCTTTACTATTTGGCCCCCCTGAACCTCGAATCCACAACGCAAAAGAGACTTGTCCATTTAGGGTTGCTGATGTAGAAAATTGCGGGTCTAGATAAGCAGAGATGTCTAATGTTTGGGTTGCATTGATAGAGTCGTCATTAGTTCCAACCTCGTGATTTAGAATTTGTATTGTTGATTGATTTCCCATCTGCAATGCACTTGTCCTAGATTGAAGGAACAAATAGGCTGAATCCGCATCTGTTTCAGTAGTCATGTTCAATGATGCCAAGTCAGATTTTTCACCATCTTGAAGTGAATTCAAAACTACGATTGATATTGATTGAGATATAAACATCAAAATAAGGAAAACAGCGAGATTTTTACCTTTCATGACAGGTCTATCTTGAAAGTAGTATTTAAATCAAATGTTAGTTAGGAGTTTTGAACGCTGATGCCACTGTGCTGGACCAAATGCAGGGGAGGAAGCCCTTTGCAAAGCAGCCAAGTATGATAATAACAGGATGTAAAGTGGACGTTGTGGGATTTGAATCTACGGCCACTTGAGTGCCACTCAAGCGATCTTCCAGCTGATCT
>WTIV01000146.1:6604-9416 GCA_011525095.1 Methanobacteriota archaeon | reverse complement strand
CCGGTTACCGTGACTCCATCCAAACTACCATCGTGCCCGTATGGATTGTATGGGAACCAATTATCTGCAAGTTCGCGACCACTTACTCTCTCGATGATTTCTCTAATTTCATCTGCTTTCTCACATGCTATCCTAGATTTCTCTGCAAATTTACCATTAGCATATGAGGTGTAATTATCGATAATTCTTGGTCGAACATCAATCTGCTCAAGAGCTGCTAAAAACGGCTCAAGGAAGTGCTGTGCGTAAGTCCTTCCATCATTCCCGGGTTTACCGTTTTCATCCGGCGCAGGAATGGTCGCAAGAGCACAACCGATGTATTGTTCATATTCGTCGGATAGGAAAGGGTATACCTTTCTCAATGGGTCTGCTGAATCTACAATGAAAACAAATTCAGCGTCCAAGCCTGCGTTTTTACACGCCCTAGTGATCATGTCACCGGTAAGAATCTCTCTGAGGTGACCAATGTGGAACTCACCACTTGGAGTAATTCCAGAAGCAATGATGTGTTTGTCTCCTCGCTGCGACAATGTTTGTGCTGCGAAATCTGCCCAATGCAAGAAATCACCTCAAACAACAGCGGCTCTGATAATTCCTCTCAGAGGAACTTCATCGATTTCATTTCGCACGGTCTTGTTTACTAACACAAGGCAAAGGGAGACTTCAGCACCTGCTTCCCTTAGTGCATCGATTGTTTTTGACATGGTGACGCCAGTTGATAGGACATCGTCCACTATTGCTACACGCTTACCTGCAACCTGGCCATACTTGTTTGAAAGGGAGCCTTGTCCAGCCTCTCCATCTACGTTTCTGTGGATTGCTACCTCGCACCCTAGTTGGCTTGCAACCTCATTTGCAAATAGAACTCCGTTGATTGAAATACCGACAACAGTATCGATTAAGTCTCCACATTCTTCTGCAGCAACATCAGCCATGATTGCACCAATTGCGGCAATTCTTTGAGGTCTAACTCCGATAGTTCTCCAACCGATTCTGATATCTTGTGGCTTTTCGTTAACACTACTATCAGCGATAAGCCATGAAATTGTATCCTGTGATAGCGATAATTCATCTGCTATTTGCTGAGAATTTAGTCCATCTTTTCGTAAGTTAGAGACCATGTCACGCAATTGTTCGATACTCAAACCCTGCTCCATGATGATAATGTGGTAGTAACTTAGACATCAAACCATCGTTAACAATTCAAGTAAATTGCGGAAACCCTCAAATGGGGCGGGCTCGGCGAGGGGATTGATGTCGGAGTTTGAATACGAGTCCTTGTTGGACAGAGCCAGGTCAAATATCCCTGAGGAAATCTCTAATCGTGCACGTTGGACTTTGCCAGATCCTCAAATTATGATTGAGGGTTCAAACACAATTTTCCGTAATTTCACAGAAGTCGTAAATCACATGGAAAGGGACGACAATCACGTTTACCAATTCATGCTAAACGAGTTGGGTACAGCAGGTTCCAGAGATGGCCCACGTGCACGCTTCAAGGGTAGAATCCCTCCAAAGAGACTGAAGAAGGCAATCGTAAACTACGTGAATGCATACATCAAGTGTGTACAATGCAATGCTCCCGATACTCATTTCATCAAACAAGACAGAACTACTCTACTGAAGTGTCAGGCTTGTGGTGCAACTCGCCCAGTCAAGCTGTGATATCGAGAAGATATTCTCTTGGAAGGCTTCCACCTTCTAGATAATCGACTAGTTTTGGAATTGCTTCGCTTGATATTTTGAACCATTCTCCTTGAGGATATACAACGCAAGTCGGTCCTGCCTCACAGAAATCTAAGCACCCAGATTTCTGAACTCTAACGTCAACAATCCCTCTCTCCTTTGCTGCGATTTTGAATTCACGCATTAGATCGAGTGAATTTTTCTCAGAGCAGCAACCCCTTGCAGAGCCTTCTAGCCTGGTGTGCCCGCAAACAAAGGCGTGCATTCTGTATCCCGGTTCATCCCTTCCTTTAGGGTCCATTTACCAACACCTCATCGATTGCTTTCGCAAGTTTGTGGTCTCGGTCAGTAATTCCGTTGGCGTCATGGCTCCATGTTTTGATGACAACTTTGCCCCAACTTAGGATGAACTCAGCATGATGGTCTTGGTCTTCGCAGATTTGTCCAGCCAAGTTGACAAATTCCAGTGCCTTAGCAAAGTCTGGGAACTCAAATGCCTTCTCCAAGTGATGGTTGTCGACAACATCCCATGACATGTTATCATCCCCATAGGTGGGAATCATCGTTGCCTTTGGTCTTCTTCTCGACCTTCTCGTGAAGATTTGTGCGCCTCTTTTGGTCAGCTCTCTCGAATTCTAGCAATTCTTTGTCATCGATGTAAGCAGGTCTTGTATGTGCCACTAGTACAATCTTTACGATCACTTCTCTAGCGATATATGAGTGCTCTCCTTCTGCTGTTAGAATTTCCAATGAGGATTTCCCGGAAGACAAAAGTCGGCCCTTGACCCAAGTTGGGTCATCGTCTCTCAATGCTCTTGCATCGAGTTGAACTTCAACCAAATCATCCTTTCGCAAACCGTGCCTGCGCTCCATTAGGTCGCCTGTATGAACGCTTTGCAGTTCGCTGATATCTGGAGAACCTAGGTCTTTCCACATCTTCTTGGCCCAGTCTGGTAGGTCTGACATGTCCAGCTGTCAGGGCTCCTCCTTCTAAGCCCTAACGCATACAGAAATCACCTTACCAATTGAAAAACGTAAGGCTTCCCCGCCAACTTGGAGGCATCCTGATGAAAGTGGTATGGAGAGACTTGGTCACCGTACTCACCGAAGAGGAGGTTCTCGACAA
>WTIV01000146.1:0-6504 GCA_011525095.1 Methanobacteriota archaeon | reverse complement strand
AAGTGGTATGGAGAGACTTGGTCACCGTACTCACCGAAGAGGAGGTTCTCGACAAGGGCTTCAGCAGAGCCAAAAAGTCGGCGGATAGAGTTGATGACCCAGTCAAGGTATTCAGGGTAAGGAAGCAGTTGACCAGAATGGTTCAAACTGCTGCAGATGTAATGTCACAGTATCTTGAAGACACTGAAAAATCATGGCCTAGCCTCGACCAAATGCCAATTTTCGATAAGGCGATGGTAGACGCTTGCGTTGGTTGTGATGATTACAGACATCATCTATCCATGCTTGGCTGGGGAGCAAAGCAAATGAGAAAAATTGCAAAACAAAACTCAGACAAAATCGTTCGTTCCGCCCGATTTGAGGTTATGCACGATGCAAGGAAAGAAGCCTACGGCCGCCTATCCAGCATCATGAGGAGAGTGGGGCCTTCTTTGGATTGGTTACATGAAAGTCGTATGATTCTGCGCCGATTACCTGTTATCGACCAAGTTTGTCCAACCATTGTTGTGTGCGGTGCGCCGAATGTTGGTAAAAGTGCATTCATTTCTTCGCTATCAAGTGGTAATATGGAAGTGAATCACTACCCGTTCACTACTAAGCAACTTCACGTAGGACACTTCAAACATAGAAGAGTACCACATCAGATGGTAGATACTCCCGGTTTACTGGATAGGCCAATGGATGATAGGAATGCCATTGAGATGCAGGCGATAGCTGCAATAGAACACGTAGGTAGCCTTTGCATATTCTTGATGGATATTTCAGAACAGTGTGGTACCTCGCTAGATGACCAACACAATTTGCTTGCTGAAGTCAAAACTTTACTGCCAGATATCGATATTATTGTAGTCGTATCAAAGGCTGATTTGATGGAGCCAAGACCTGAAAATTGGGATGAAGTAATGCAAGCAGAGTCGCAGTGGGATGGTGAGGGAGAACCTCACCTTCCTGTGCTGTTGGATGAAGAGGGATGCGTAACAATTTCATCGCTAGATGATGTAGGTGTAACTGCACTTAGATTGGAAATAGTCAGACGCTGTAAGGAAAATATGGCGAGTGACCCTCTGTTACTACCTGAGGGATGGCACAGACAATCTTAGCCAAGTATTCCCACTGAACTAAGCAGAATCGGGACAAAGAATATTCCAACGAATATGAAAAACATGATCCTCATCATTCTGTCATTCTTCTCTCTCTTCTCAAGAGCCGTTTCACAATCTGTATTCTTACAGATGCGTGGTTCGGCTTTCGCATCGATATTGATTCCACAGATTCTACAGTGCTTGTGAGCGCTGATGTGTGATCCAATTTTTGACCGGGTATTGTTGATCTTCTTGCTGACTTTATCCTTGATAGCCTTTGCATCCACCATAATCTCAATCCACCTTTACCAATGTTCCAATGAATGGTCTTCCTTCTAGAGCATCTTCAACTCTACTGAGATCTCTGCCGTCCAGAACTGCCAGTTTGATACTCGCTTCCATTGCCCATTTTACTGCTACAGGGTCGACTGCTGCTGAACCACCGGGGCCCAGCGGCTCAGTACCTGTTATTTCCGCTAATTCTGCTAAAGTCAACTCTTCGATAGGCTTAGCATCGGGATTCTCTCTTGGGTCACTGTCATGAACGTGACTTACGTTAGTCGCTATTACGCAGTGCGATGCTCCACAGTCTCTAGCAAGAGCAACTGATACTGCATCAGTAGTATGGCCAGGAGTAGTTCCTCCCATCACAACAATATTGTGTGATTCTAGTAACTCAGCAGCCTCGTTTGTCGAAGTAGGGATTACTGGCGAAACATTGCAGCCGATGTCTTGCAAGGTTTGTTGCAGAATAGTAGCATTCAATCTCGTAGCTGCAATGCCGACGGTATCCAGTCTATAGGGGTCAGAGAAAGATTCTCGAGCGAGTGTGATTCCTTCCCTAGCAGGCAATCCTCCGCCAACGACAATGCCTAATTTACGACCATTTCCTTCGAAATGAACAGCCATTTGGCGTAATTGACCAAACCACATGGTTCTCTCATCGGCCTCTTCTGGCCTTAGAAGTGAGCCACCAAGGGCGACGATTTGGGTCGGCATTGTATCTCTGTGAAAGTCGACCATTCATCATGGTTACTTCTCAGAAGGCTTCAAAGTCCTCGCCTCAGCCCTTAGGGCTGGGGGAGACCTGTATGAGTGATGATCCGGAACAGGCTACCCGCAGATTGAAACTCAAATTAGCCCTTGAGGACCTTCGTGAGATGAAGGGATTTGGAACAGAACTTGTAACGGTTATCATCCCTCCCGATAGGCAGGTTTCCGATGCACGTCAAATGCTTCAAAATGAACACGGCCAGGCTGCAAACATCAAATCAAAGTCGACAAAAAAGAACGTACAGGGCGCTATTGAGTCAGCAATTTCATCACTATCAAAGTATAGAGATGCTGGAGATAGAGGAATTGCCTTATTCACCGGTGCGATAATTGTTGGAAATAACAAAACAAGACACATCACAGTTGTAATCGATGACCCACCTCAGCCCCTTCTGTCTTTCAGATACCGCTGTGATTCGAAGTTCGAACTTACTCAATTGGAAGACATGCTGATCGATAAGAAGTCATACGGTCTCTTCGTAATTGACCGTGCTGAAGCAGCTTACGGAATTGCAAGCGGAAAGAGAATACACGTTCAGGAATATCTGGTCTCCAATATCATGGGTAAGCACCGACAAGGTGGTCAGTCCGCTCAACGTTTCGAGAGGTTGATTGAAGAAGCCGCTCATAATTTCTTCAAGCGTGCTACGGAGCACGCTTGTTCATACTGGTTACCCGAACTAGAAAATATCCAAGCGATAATCATTGGAGGCCCAGGTGCTACAAAGGACTTCGTTGTTAAGAACGAATATTTCCACCATGAAATCACTAAAAAAATCGCCAAGACCACTTTCGATGTAGGTTACTCAAACGAAAGTGGTGTCAGAGAACTCGTCGATAACGCAGGCGGCTTGATGGGAGAAATTGAACTCGATGCGGAAAGGCAAGTTGTAACAGAATTCCTAGAGGAATTGGTGAAATCAAGTCCAAAAGCGACCTATGGTGAGGCTATGATTAGACAGGCACTGGAACAAGGCGCTGTTGCGAAACTACTCATTAGTGAAGGGATGAGGAAGAACGTTGTTGAGATCAAATGCAAATCATGTGGCAATGAATGGTCTACCAGCATTGGTAGAATGGATGCACTTCCTGCCTGTCCAAATTGTAAAGCAGATGGTGATGATTTGACAGAGGTCAGTTCAGTATCATTAATCGATGAGTTCTCAAATCTAGCTGCTAAAGGTCGCTCAGAAGTCAAGTTCATCTCCACGGATACTGAAGAAGGTGCACAGTTAGACTCAGGATTTGGTGGACTTGCAGCAGTTCTTCGATACCCAATAATGTGAGGTTTGAATATGGATATTCTTCGCACGATTGTAGAACCATCACTGGAGTCAGCACTTACTGACATTGGTGTGAAGGGTGACTTTTGGAAGAAAGTCCTTGATGTGAGTAGAGAGAAAAATCAGGGTGATTTGTCGCTACCGTGTTTCGCATTTGCAAAGCAACTAGGTCGAAATCCAGTTGATATTGCAACAGATTTGGCAGCATCGGTTTCTGGTGAATTCGATGTATCTGCAACTGGAGGCTATCTAAACTTCAAAGCACGATCAAATTGGCTTGCAAAGAACGTTATGGAAATCGAAACCTCTCCTGGTAACCGCAACGTTTTGATTGAGCATACAAGCGCAAACCCAAACGGTCCATTCCACGTTGGAAGAGCCCGCAACGCTATACTTGGAGACACGCTAGTTCGATTGAACAGATTGTTTGGAAACGATGTTCGTGCTGAGTATTACGTTGACGACATGGGTAAGCAAGTGGGCGTCTTGGCATGGGCTCTTCAAAATCTAAGCAAAAAAGAGGTCGATGAAATCCTTGATGATGAAGATAGTATCAATCCAAAGTGGTCTGGCAAGAAAGACCATGAAACGGTAAGGTGGTATCAGGCAGCTCAAAATCTACGTTCGAAGGATGGCGCAGAAGAAATTGAGAAAGACATTGGAAAGTTGGTACATGCTTCTGAGCACGGAGATGATTCAGTTCTCGCTCAATTTGAAGATGCATACAAACCTGTACTGGATGGAATGCTCGAAACCCTATCGAGACTAGGTATTGAGTTTGACACTTTCACGAAGGAATCAAAATTTGTCGTAGACGGTTCTGTTTCCTCACTCATGGAGAGATTGGAGAGTCTAGAGATCCACGGAGTTGCTGACAATGGCGCCCACTACCTTGACCTAGGACAAAGAGGACTCAAAGGCAAGACCGATTTCTTCTATAGAAGAGGAGATGGCTCATCACTATACGCGACCAGAGATATTGCATACCACATGTGGAAATGGACTCAGTGCGATGATTTGGTAAACATATTGGGTGAGGACCACAAACTCCAAGCAAAACAAGTCGGTATGACATTGATTGAATTAGGCGAAAAGGTTCCGGATGTCATGTTCTATGCATTCATCAAACTTCCAGAAGGTAAGATGAGTACAAGAAAAGGAAATGTTGTCTTCATGGATGATTTGCTTGAAGAGGCAAAAGCACACGCAGCTGCTGTGGTCAAAGAACTCAGAAGTGATCTATCGGATGATGAAATCAACATTATTTCAGAAGCAGTTGGAGTCTCAGCAGTCCGTTTCAACATAGTCAAGGTTAGTCCTGACAAAGGATTCACATTCCGATGGGAAGATGCTCTATCATTCGAAGGAGAAAGTGCACCATTTGTGATGTACTCACACACTAGAGCCTGCTCAATTGCGAGAAAGGTAGGTCGTGATTCACAACCTACAACTCAAGGTGACGTTGTTCCTGCAATGCACGAGTTACTGCGAAGCATGGCTTCATACCCAGACAAATTGCATACAGCCGTCAGTGAAAACAAACCACACATCTTTGCATTGTACATGCTAGAACTTGCAACTGCATACAACTCATTCTACAGGGATTGCCATGTGATTGTTAATGGCGAGGTAGACGAATTCAACTACGCTGTTAGCGAAAAAGCGAGGGAATTGCTTCGCAAAGGAATGGAAGGTGTCGGTATCATTCCTCTGGAATCGATGTGAAGGTATCCTCTGGAGTACGACCTGCAGCCTCTATCTCTGCACCGATTATTCGCAATTCGCTAAGTGCATCCTCGATATTTTCAGCCTGTTTCAAGAAACGTGTAGGCGGCCAGCCCAAGTCGATTTTACCAGGTTCTAATGTTGACTCCTCAATCCATGCCTCACACAAATTACCCGTACACATCGCTGAATAGGTTTCCAAATCAATCCAGAAAGTTCTCCTTTTGCAAACTGGACAATCTCTGCAGTGCATGCTCGATAGTACAATCATTCCATTTTCACCAACTTGGTCGACTTCCCAGATTACGATGTCTGAACGTGTTAAGGACATTAGGTGAGATTTACTGAGGAACTTTCTGAGTACTTTCCAAGCCACTTCTTCGGTTGAAAATACACCCAAGCCAATGGTCCCACCATCCTCCTCAGTTACCGAGGGCACAAACACCCTAGATGGCTGGCTCATGGTGCGTGCTGGCGTCACGAGGACTTCAATCCCTCGTCCATTCATGCTCGACAATTGCTAATCCGCCGGGGTGTGGGAATGGAGCATCGGGTTTTTCGATTCGAATCGATATCGCAGAGATTAGTTGGTTGATAGACAGTTTAGCCACTAACTTGCTACAAAGTGTCTCCATCAAGTTGACAGGTTTAGAGTTCACAATCTCAGAATCGACAGCTGCTTGTAGGTCTGCATAGTTCAATGTTTGATTTATGTCATCCTCAATTAGGTCACTGGTTAGAGTTGCCCAAATTGAAACCACAAACGGTTGTTCGCTGTCTTTTTCGTGGTCAAAGACACCGTGTTTGGCCATTACTTCGTATGACTCTAGCCCGACTCTAGTGGCCATAGAATCACTCTTCTCTCTCGTGCACCCAAATCAAGTGGTAACCGAATTGAGTCTTTACAGGTGATGATACAGTTTTCAAGGGAGTGCTCCAAACCGCTTCTTCGAATTCTCTAACCATCTGGCCTTTTCTAAACCAGCCAAGATCTCCGCCTTTCTGACTGGATGGACAAGTAGACTTCTTTCGAGCAGTCTTTTGGAAATCTTTGAGTTTCTTGATATTGGTAGCAAGTTGGGTTGCTTCACCTTTACTCTTCACCAAAATATGGCTCGCATGTGCGCTCGGCTGGACCATGTTCTCCCCTCACTCATCCGGGTTGTATGCTAGGAACTTCATGTAGTTTCCATATATGGTTGCAGAAATACCAAGGCTCTCTACATTTAATCTAGATGTGTCATCAAGGTATGTGTGGTATTCTAGAGAGCCACTTCCGTAGCACACTGCTGCTCTGCCTATGGTGTTTCCACCATCTAGGTTGTAGACAAATGGACAATGGTCAGAGTTACATGGCATAC
>WTIV01000002.1 GCA_011525095.1 Methanobacteriota archaeon | reverse complement strand
ATCTCCATCTTCGTAAACAAACTCGTCCCGCTCATCACCTGTTTGGTTCCATGAATATTCTATTTCCACTTCCTCCATCTTTGCAAAAACAGACAAAGCCTCGGTCACTTCTTTTCTCCATTCCTCATCTGAATCATTCAATGAGTCGTGGTAGACGAGGAATATGAAGCCTTCAACATCTTCCTCTTCCCCAAAGAACGCATCCTCCAACTTATCTCCAGCTTCGATTGACTCAAGGTCACCTTCTCCCCAAGATTCCGCCCAATTTGGACCCATGATCATCAGCGATGACATCAAGAAACAAGATAGAAGACCTGTAATGAAAACAGCCTTCCTATTGTCATAGGTGAAAAGCCCTAATTTGTAGAACGCTCTATCCTTAAGCATATCAGGGTCAGTAATGCTTTCCATGCCCCTTCCCTCAAAATATAGTATATCAAGGGATGTATGGGCTCCCTTGCATCATTATTAAATGCTAACAAAATTAGCACGAAGTATGGATATGATACAAACTGAATCTGTTTCATATCCAAAAAATAGGTGGTATATTCTTGCAATATTGAACCTTGGTTTGATTATTGTAATGCTAAATAACCTTACATTGAATGTTGCTCTTCCTGAATTGTCAACCGATCTTAATGCTGATAATTCTGAGCTTCAATGGATAATGGACTCCTACGTGCTTGTTTTTGGAGGGACATTGCTATTGATGGGAGCTCTTGGGGACAGATTTGGGAGAAAAGGAACCCTCCATATTGGTCTTGTAATCATAGGAATTTTTTCAGCTTGGACAGCGTTTTTTGCTGAAACTTCGAATCAAGTTATTTTTGCAAGAGCGGGCATGGGTTTAGGTGCCGCTTTAGTCATGCCCTCAACGCTTTCAGTGGTGCTGGTGGTTTTCCCTGAAGATGAAAGAGGTAAAGCAATTGGAATCTGGGCAGCAATGGCTGGAATAGGAGGCCCTATCGGTATTTTAGTGGGTGGATGGGCTGTAGAAAATTATGATTGGCAAATGGTGTTTTTGATCAATGTTCCATTCATCATTGTAGCCCTAATATCAGGGTTTTTCATCATCCCAAAATCCAAAGACGAAACCGGGAGGCCATTAGACATAATTGGCGCCATCCTATCTGTGATATCTTTAGGATTCTTGTTGTATGCAATCATAGAGGGCCCGAACTTTGGGTGGGCAAGTTCCGAGGTATTATTGTCGCTATTCATCGCAATAATTTCTGGGTCTGTCTTCCTATATTGGGAGAATAGAATAGAGCATCCTCTGTTGCCCTTGGAATTCTTCAGGGGTAAAGGGTTCACAATCGGATTAATTGCGATTTCATTTACTATGTTCGTAATGTTATCATTCATATTCATGCAAATGCTACATTTCCAGTTGGTTAGAGAAATGTCTCCTTTCACTGCTGCATTGAAAGCCCTTCCACTACCTGTAGCGTTGTTACCGGCTGCAACAAATAGCGACAAGTTGGTCGAAAAGTTTGGCAGACCAAACGTAATCTCAACAGGAATTTTACTCATTGCAAGTGGCTTGCTATTGTTTTCTTTGATTGAGATTGATACCAATTATTGGTATATTGCTACGACCTTTGTCCTAATTGGAGGAGGGATGGGTCTAACGATGGCACCGTCTACAACCGCAGTAATGGATTCAGTTCCTGAATCAAAAGCAGGGGTTGGAAGTGCAACTAACGATGCGAGCAGAGAGGTTGGTGGGGCACTAGGGATAGCTGTTGGTGGAAGTGTTTTAAACCAAATTTATCAAAGTTCTATCAAAATTCCTGACTCCGCATTGGGTGATTCAAACACGATTGAAGGTTCATTCCCGTCCGCAATAAATGTCGGTAAACAAATGATCGCAGACGGAAATATGGAAGGTGCAGAATTAATTGCGAGTGCAAAGGAAGCATTCCTTGATGGAATGATTGCGGCTTGCTTAGTTGCTGCATGCGTTGCGATTATTGCTGCGATTATCGTAAAGTGGAAATTACCGAAGGATGATTTACTCAGCGATGAAAATTGATTATCTCTTCATTTCCGCATCGCGCTTTGACCATTTTTCAATCCAATTTTCCAGGTTTGATTCCTTATCACCATGAATTAACTTCCTCTTTGAACCGTCTGAAGGTTGAATTCTACAACCACAAGCGTTCGCATGACCTCCTCCTGTTTCATCTAGAAGAGTTGCTAGAATAGACAAGTCGTATGGATTGTCTTCTCGTCTGAATGAATTAGCATAGAATGATGCCCCTAATGCTGGACGGTTAACATCCTCGATGCTACCATCCATGTATCCATGAATGACACAGCAAGCAATCGCATCACT
>WTIV01000088.1 GCA_011525095.1 Methanobacteriota archaeon | reverse complement strand
ACACAGCGGGTTTTACCCGCTGGTGGCCCACTAAAATTGTCAAACAAACTTAGTGGAGACATGGTAAAAGTAGCAGAGGTTGTCAGTGGAAGGAAGATGATCGGAGTGGGAGAAGGAGCCCATCACTTGTCAACAATTTCTGAAGCGATTGAAAAACTCGATAGAGAAAGAGATGCGCTGATTGCTCTGCATCAACAAATCAAGCAAAGGGTCTCTTCAACGGTAGACAACGATTTCGAATCTTATGAACAACGATTAATGATTCACAATATTCTGGAATCACCAGGCTCGAAGTTTAACTTCAAAGAGTTCGCTCGTGAGTTGAAACTTGGTGCTGAAGCAAGTGAGAAACTAATGGACGAAGTTCGAGTTAGAATGATCAGACAGTTCGCTGAGAGAAGTGGCCAATTCATAGCTGCGCCTCAAAGCATCGAGTTGCCATGGTGGGCAGCATTGGGCATTGACCCCACTGCTGAGCAGTGAAGTCAATGCCTTCAGCAATCTCAGCTCTCGTCTTCTAGAACTGAAATCAAACTGCTTTGTTCTGCTAGTCTGTTCTTAACATCTGCTCTGCGACCCTTACCTACTAGGTACAGTACACCGAACAGTGAACATGTTAGAAGTAGAACACCAAATGGTAGTGCCCAATCATTGATTATTTCACCAGCTACATCCATGAATGGAGAACCGCTAGATAGTTCGCTTCCTACAACCTTCAGGTTATCTGATTCGCTTACCTCAACAATTGAGTTAGACGGGTCTACTACTACTACAACTTCATGCGAACCTGCAGACACTGGGTATAGCAGATACAATTCGATTTCTTGTGCATCTTCGCTTGCATCAGGAGCAAGTAGAGCGCCTACAGTTTGTCGCATTACAATTGTGTCTTCTGGACATCCGTTCTTTCTGATGTCCTTTAGAACTTCATCATCTGCTTCACTGAATTCACACAGAACCACCTCGATGTTGGTCGCGTGAACGTTTCCAGTGTTTTGTAGAACTACACGTACCGGGATTGTCTTGTCAACATCGTTGCTTGTCTCTGATACTGAAACTTCTGAAATAACCAAGTTTGGTGCACGTAGTCTCAATGTTACAATAAATTCGTTTGTATCTAGCAAATCGCCAGTCCACTCTGGGCTGTCATCATGGTCTCCGTCGTTGTCCATATTACCTGCAATGCTTGTAACCTTCAATCCGATATTCCTTGTATCCAACTTAGCACCGGTTGCAATATGAACTGTAGCAACCATTGTGTGTGTGGTGTATGGTTCCATCTCTGGAAGTCTCCACTCGTTGATATCCTCAAGGAAGACACATGTGTCGTCTGGGAACTCTGCCTCTGTAGAAGATGTTCTCAAACACTCGGTTTCGACTACAACGTCTCCAACGAAGTCAACCATCTTCCACTCTATCTTCCAGCCATCTGGTCCACCAAGTGCGCCCATTCCTGGAAGTGTATTCCAGACGAGGTTGCCTGTAGAACCATCCTTGGAAGAGGTGTGGTTGTGTAGTGACGGTGTGTCTGGAACGTTTCCAGCGTTTGTAACATTCACTACGAATTCAACTATTCTTCCAGGAGCGCTTGTCTTGACTGCGTTGTCGACAGATGGATCCATGCTAATCTGCATGTCATAGAATTCATTCACTGTAATCTGTAACATGATTTCATCACGCAGTCTTGTTCTGTGTCCTGTTTCATCAGGATAGTCTTCTTCGCTGAATGCTTGAATCACTACAGTGTAGTCTCCTGCAGGGACTTGTGTTGGCACATTGATTGTGATATCAACGGTCTGTGATGTTCCTCTTGTCAACTCTGTAAGAATCGATCTAGGAATATCAATATCCCACAGTACATCGATTTGGCTCTGCGTTTCGTAAACTCTGCCAAGTCTCAAGTCGTACCTGTCAGGGCCATTACCTGCATTGGTAACGGTTGTAGGAATCAGCCAAGTGTCACCCGGATTTACTTCGAGTTCAGTCATCTCAACTTCTGCATCTAGGTCGAAGACGTGGATTACGTTCGTTGATAGGATTACTGAATCTGCTACGCGTGGATATCCTTCCAAGTGTGCTTTCACTGTGACTGCCGGCCCTAATCCTGCATTTGCATTGTATGGGGCGCAAACGGCAATTCCTACCGTGTAAGTTGTTCCAACTGGCCATAATCTCGGACTATTCGGGTCGGTCGGATCTCTTGGGCCTGGCGCATTAGAGAAGTCCAAGGATACTGTCCAGTGGTCTTGTCTCCATGTGTTTAGATCGATTTCTTCAGGCTTAGCTTCAGGAGCGCCTGGAGTTGTGAATACCAAGTAGCCTGCTTCGTAATTCTTGATTACGTTGAGGTCGTACTCTGCACATGTACCAGGGAGAATAATCTCACTTGTGTCATAAATCTCGAAGACAATATTTCCTATCGACCTAATCGATACGTTAACCCACAACTCAAGCACGTCGAAGGTTCCTTTCTCAATAGATTTGACCGGTTCACCTTCAGACCAGCCCTTGACATAAATCACGAACGTTCCCGGGTCCTGACTCGTAGGAACTGTCAATTCCAGATTCTTTGTTACTGATTGTCCTGGGTCGAGAGCGACCTGTAGTGGGAAGTTTACTTGCCAGCCGAACGGAAGTATCCATTCGCTTTGTCCTTCCAAACTGTTAGGGTCGTAGAAGGCGAATGTATCGTACACGTTACCAGTGTTGGTAATTGTGATTGAGAATATCGCTGTTTGGCCTTGCTCAACATCTGCCATACGGTGGCTTGTGTCAAGATCAATACCATGTACAACATCCATCAGAGTCAATGTAAGGCGCTCAGAGCGAATTGCAGGGTCCTTCATCGAAATAGCAGACACCGTAATTTCTGCTAACTGGTCTTCAGCCGCTTGATAGACTGATGGCGCTCTTACACGCAAGTACATTCGAGCCATCTCTCCACCTTCCAAGAAGATTGGAGTATCTGGGAAGATAGCTGTGTGGTTGTTTGAGAAATACAAGTTTGCCGTCCAGTTCTCTGGCATACCTGTCAGATTCAAATTGTAAGTGTCTGCAACCAAGTCCTTTGGACCAGGAGTTGTATTGTTGATGGTCAAGTTGTAAATGGTCTGCTCTCCAGGTTCGATTACGTGGTAGTAAGTCTCGCCTTCGTCGAATTCAACATCAACTTGTCCTGTCAATACGTGTGAATAACAGATTGTCCATGGACCGCCGTTGCTTTCATCAGAACACTTGTTGGTATCGGACCAAGCGATGTGTGCACCGCTACCAAGGTCGTTAGCGAACGCAGGAGGTTGTCCTAGTGACGGTTTTGATAACTGACTAGGGCCTAGTTTAAATGAAGACCAGGAGGTTACTGCTGTCGAATTCCAAGGATCTAATGCTGTTTCGCCAGGGCCAGTGTCCTCTGTTGCATTTAGTCTAGTGTAGAGTACTTCTTCCCCAGCGCTTCCGTTACCGAAGTCCAACCATGCGATGTGAACGTTGTTTTGTGGATCTGTAAGCAATGCAGGGTAAGCGGAGTTCTGGCTTGCACCCTGAGGCATGTTTCCAGGACCTTCTACCTCTGAAATTGGCGTATCATCAATGCGCTTGATTGCATATGTAGAGAGTCCTTCTGGGACGCCGTCCCATTCACCAGCGCCTTGTAGACGTAGTTTGGTGTAGTAGATCTCGTATGGGACGTTCTTCTCGAAACCATAGTCGCGACCGTCCATCCACGCAATGTGTGTGTTTCCTTGCATGTCAACACCAATTGATGGGTGGAATGAGAATGCATCATCGATTGTTACACGTGTGTCATTTACTACAACTAGATGTCCTTCACTTCCGCGTCCAACATCCTCTTCATATCCGCTGCCGGTTGTGGTGTGCCCTGGACTTCCTGCAACCCATGTCGGATCATTGTCCATCTTTCCATATGGGTCCAAGACAGTCATGAAAATTTCACGAGAATTGTTTGTTGAAATGTAAACCATTGCTTCTACAAGAAGTTGCATTTGGCTTGCACCGCCGGTTCCAGATGGGAACTCGTAGGTTTGTCCACCAGCGTCTGTGCCACGAACTGAGTTTCCAGGACAATTCCTTGTTGCTGTTGAAACCACACCGTTCGGACATTGTGCCAAGTCCTTCATGTGGGATTCGATGTTTCCTGCTCCACCGTATGATTGACCGTACAACCCTACTGGAATGACACCTGCACTTACACAGTTGTCGTGAGCTTCATTGATTGACGTTGTGTCGTCTGCTTGTTGAGACGGATCTCCGTCCTTAGGTCCTTCATCGGATACAGGAAGAACAATCTTTGTCGCATTTGGATTCCACCTGTGATCAGAGGATGTTGGTGGGTTACCAGGAACGTTTCCGATTGCATCCTTCCATGAAAGGCAGGCCCAGTTAGAACCTGGTCCCCAGTCTTCGCCGGAGTATCCAGAATAAGTCGCACCATTGTATACGGTTCCTGGTAGAACTCTCAGTCCACCGGAGTCGTCTCCTGGGTTGAGTCCCAATGCGGTGTTTCTTGGTCCTTGGCCGCTTTGGTAGTAGGATGCACAGTTCCCAGATTGTGCAACGCTTGGAAGAGTGTTACCAAGACCGTAAATTGTTTCGTAAACAGTCATGTTACCTTCCTGTAGCATAGGCTTGATTCCCTTGAAGAAACCACCAGATGCGAAGTTTCCACCATAAATTACGGTACAAACGTCAGCCCACTCTGAGTACATAGAACCGGATGTATCTACGATGAACACAAGTTCTACCTTGCCACCACGAGTATCGTCCCATGCGATTTGAACGTAGTCGTTTGCATCTACAACAATGTCTGGGTGTCCCTTGTGACCGATAATTGGAGTCAATAGTGTGTCGTCGAATAGAACAATTGCGTTCTGTACACTGTAGTCAGGTTGTAGCATTTTGTAATAGATCTGTGGTTGCTGGAAGAACATGTCAAGAGAATCGTAATGGTCTTGCCATACGATGTGTACGTTACCTTTGGAGTCTACGTCTATTGCAGGCCAGTCGCGGTTGTTGATGTGTTGAGCGACGATGAAGTCATCGATTGCTGTCAGAGTGCCGTCATCAGATACCGAACCATCCATTGCCGTATTGAATGGGTGCAATGCTGTGTACATGATTTTGTGCTGACCCGCATGATCTGCCCAGACGATGTGGACTTTGTCGTTCTCATCAATCACCATATCCGGGTGGAAAATCTTGTGTAATCCGGAGCCGGTGACCTGTGTCGCATCGATTAGAGTCTCTCCACGTGGAGAAACCATCGAGTAATACAGGTGTTGATTGGAACGGCTCCAAACTACGTGGACGTTACCTTGTGAGTCTGACGCAACTGCTGCCATACGATCGGAGGCGCTCCCCCCATCGACGACTTGTATTGCTTCTGTGATTACTACTTGTGTTGCTGCTGCAGGTGCTGCCATCATAATTCCTGACAGTGTTGAAAGCACCATTATTGCTGCAAGGCTGATTGACTTGATTTTTCCTCCCATACGGATTCCTCTCTAACGACAGATTTTCGTTACACTACTGGTACTTAACCGCGCCCCTCTCGGGTCATAATGAAGCGGTTTGGAAATCGGTGAAATCAAAGCCACTCGGTTGGGTCAAAATCGTCGCCAAATGACATTGACTCGTCAGCGTGTATTTCTGTGGCTGGTTGAGGTGCTGAAGGCCTTCCTACTCGTTGTTTGGAGTCTTTCTTATTCTTCCAATCATCGACAGGACCAGGTTTGCCTGAGCCAAGGCCAAATGTGTATTTTATTTCGTGAATTACTCCTAATTTAGCCAACCAAAGACTACGCAGATTTTGCATCATTTCATTCTTCGTTAGACCGTCAAACCACAGCGGTTCACTCACGTTGAATGCTTGGAGTGGCCCAGGCCTTTCTTTTCCAACATGACCCAAATGGATGCCCCAATCAACACCGGAAGCTATCAGTTGCATCCTGCATTCATGCATCCAAGTTTTCCACTCTTCTTCATCGGTCTTCATCAGGTCTTTCATAGCCTGTTGCTGGCCTTCATCGACCCTAGTCATCGAAGAAATGGCTAGCAAATCTCTCTCTTTAGGAATTACAACAGCAAACATGTGACCGTTTTTACCCTGAGGATACTTGACAAGAAGGTGCATCTGCGCACGTGCGTCCTCTTGCTCACGAACTTCTATCCTCTCGCTAGCTAGCCATGAGCGGACAAGCTTCTCTGCATCCTCGGGCGACATATCCAACCCGAAACGGTCAACTAACTTGAACCGTTCAGTTCAGTAAGTCACGTAATTTTACTATATCTTCTCTAACCAAAGGGTTGGTTTTTGAGCGGCTTCTCCACCTTTTGAAATCGGCAACTGCGTCCCATCCGGATGCGAAACAAGTGGCTGAAAGCCAGAATGAAAATATCATAATACACCAAACCGCAACGAATGAAATTGATTGCTGCCATATCTCTCCCCCGAACATCGCCATAAGGTCAATACCTAATTCGGCGTCAATATCTGAATTGAAAACAGCCGTAATTATGGTCAAAATAGTTGCAAGAATAGGCCACCATAACATAGAGCCAAACATTCCAAAGAGCATATGATAGGATGTTCTTGCATCGAGTCCTTCGTCGGTTTTGTCTCCTAGAATTCTACCAAGTGCAATTTGCCAACCCATTGAAAGAACAAGTATTGGTAGCAAAGCTAGGAACGGTATTAACTTGAGTAAATTTACTGTTGTTCCGGGCACTGAAACGCCCTTCAGTCCATCGCAACTAGAATTTATGTCTCTGCCATCGAGTCCTGCTTCGTCTAGTTTATCACCGACTCTTGTGGCTATATTCTGTATTTCTTGAGATTCTGGTTGACTCTTCATTCTCCTAACTTCGAGTACTTCCTCTCTCCAAGTCAATTCGGGCTTATTTTGCATCTTCCTCTTCATATGAGCGATTACTCCGTCTCTATGGACTTCGCTGAACGTATCTCGGTTAGGAGTCATAGGCGCCAATTTTTCTTGAAGTTGGTCTCGCAGACCCGTAACTAGATCTGCGGGGGGCTCCATCCAATCTCCAGAGCCTACTTTGTCAATCAATTCCTGAGGGAGTTCGTCATGTGGCAGTTCTATCGGTTCACCATATTCTATCCAAGCGTCGGTTCTAAACAAGTGTCTTGTTCTGAAATGCAACCCTATTGGTATCAGTACTGGGGCCGTCCTTCCATTCGCTTTGGCGTGTGCTGCTGCTGCGAGTACGGTTCTGAATGGACCCGTCTTCAACCGAATCAAATGGCTTTCAGAGTGGCTTGTACCTTCTGGGAACAGCGCGCAACCAAACCCGTGTGAAATACCCGTTGCAAGATTCAGTAGTGAGCGGCCATTGAGATAGTTGGCCTCTTCTTCGGAACAGCCGCCTCTAAGCAATTCGGCCATCCTCACAACTGGTTGAACTGCGAATTTCCTCGCCCAGAAACCTAGGATTGGCCGAGTGACGAGGTCATGACGGCCTCCAACTACGAACTTCTTAGGATGGCTGAGGAAAATTGTAACCGGGTCAACCAATCCATTTGTATGCCATGCAGAACACATGCTTCCTCTATCGGTTGGAATTTTCTCTGTTCCTGTAACCTCAAATGTTCTAAATTGTGAGTATATTGTTCGCCTAAGCATGAAGTAGCCCAACTCCATGAAAAATGGAGATCCTGGGTAATCTTTGTCAAAGGTCGGAAGAGGAGCATTTACCAATTTCTCGTACTTCATTTTCGAAGCTGATGCAGATAATTCGGGCAATAGGTCTCCATGACGGTCTCTTGCACCATCAAATCCTTTCTTCATTGACTAGCCTCCTTGATTTTGTTACACAATTCGCTCAGTGCCGGAAAATCTGGCGGATTGGGTGGTTTTGCATTTGGGAACATCCAGGGCAGTGCACCTCCACCGTCCCCGGCTAATCTAGGAATTACATGAACGTGAACATGGGGTATTTCTTGGCCAGCTAGTGGCCCGTCATGTATTGTGATTGTGAAATCGGTTGTATCGAAGTACGCAGACAAGGTCTGTTGCGTTTCTTTCACTCCCGAGAATAGCAAGCCCAATTCTTGTTGAGATAAATCGTTCAACCTCTGGCTTGGGTTTTCTAAAACGACGAGCGTGTGTCCTTCTGAACGAGGAAAGACGTCAAGGAAAGAGCCCCAGCCATCACCTCTACAAATGAAGTTTCCAGGAATTTCTCCGGAGAGAATTTTCTCGAAAAGCGTTGGCTCTGCCATAGTGTCTCTAGACACACTCCCCTCAAAGTTTTGAGGGTGTTTTCATCACTCGCCCGGTGCAAGTGTCCAAGTTCCTGAGCCACCCTTCCTAATCGCAAGAGTGGATAGGTTTCCTTCCGAGTCGACGAGTGTGTGATGAAGTTGCTCAGCATCTTCCTCTTCGAAATCTGAACGCTGATGTGTACCTCTGCTTTCGGTACGAGACATTGCGCTTCTTGTGCTTGCTATCGCAAGTCTAATTCCTGCCTTAAGGCGCAGAGATTCGAGTAGGTTAGTGTTGTATAATCTACCTGAATCATCCAAATGTACCTTGCCTGCTGACTCTGAAAGTGCTTCAAGAGATTCTAGTGCGGATTGCAAGCCTGCTGCATCCTTTGTGTATCCCATACTTGATTGCATAATATCTGACAGTTTTGCATATAGCGGCCCCACTCTCTGGACCGGCCCTTCTTCTGCACCAGCCATATCGAAATCTAAGTCTGCCTCAACAGCACCCAATGCTCCTTCGAGTGCTGCTCTTCCTGTGTGAGAGGTTTTCTTTGCGTATTCCGCTGCATGTTCTCCAGCAGCTGCGCCACCAGCAACAGCATCCAGTAACCTGTTTCCAGAAATCAATCCTGCGCCGTGTAATCCAGAACATGCTGAGTCTCCAGCAGCATATAGGCCGGTGAACCAACGAGACCAGCGGCCGGTAACGGCTCTACCGTGTTCATCGGTTGCAATTCCGCCAATTGTTGTTGCAACCCTTGGATGAACCGATACTGTTTGTTTCTTCATGTCGATTCCCAATCTTTGACTGACCAGCTCGAAGGTTTGAGCCCACCAAACAGAGGATTCGCCCATGCTTCTTGCATCCAGTACAACGTCTCCGTTTGAGCCAATCGCATTTGCCAACTTGGTTGAGTCTGCTGTCAAATCTACGTCCAGAGGAGTACCGTTTGATTGGTGAAGAGTTGCACCATCTGCAAGCATACCGATTGGTAGTACTACGTTTGTGCCTTTGACCGCCAAAGGCGCCCATGCTACGAATTCAAGGTCCCTAACCGCTAATCCGGCTTTCATTGCTAGGTCAAGACCTAGGCTGACCTTGGTGCCTGTCCAAACTCCTTCATATCCCCCATCTGCAATGATTAGACACTTTGTCTGGAGTGAGTTTAGAGAACCTGTTGTTA
>WTIV01000215.1 GCA_011525095.1 Methanobacteriota archaeon | reverse complement strand
CTTTGATTCAGGATTCACAGGTGTTGCAGGATATTTCTCTGCTGGCTTTCCTTTGCCATCTAGAGAAGCGATTGTTGAATCAACTTCAGTCACATCAACCAAATCGGTCACAAGTCCTAGATCAGCTGCGGTCCTAGCATCCATGAAGTTTCCAGCAAGGACTGCCCATCTTGCAGCAGGTAGTCCAGCGATGCGAGCTGGGCGTTGTGTACCACCAAGCCCAGGGAATATTCCAATATTGGTTTCAGGGAATCTAAACTGAGTTTTCCTTGTTCCGATTCTGTAGTCACAAGACAGTGCAAGTTCTAGACCACCTCCAAGCGATAGGCCGGTCGTCAATGCGATTGTGGTTTTGCTAGAGGATTCTAATTTGTTCAGGACTTTGTGCCCATCAGCCGTGAAATCATAGATGTCAGGGAATGAGTCTGCTCTGATTTTGTCGACGAAGAACTTGACATCAGCACCTGCAACAAACGCCTTTCCTGCACCATCAAGCACGATTGTATTGACTGAATCATCAGCGTTTGCCTTGTCTATGGCAGCACCCAATTGCCCAACGACTGTTTCATTTAGAGCATTCATTGCTTCTGGTCTATTGATGGTAATCGTAGCAATTCCGTTATTTACTGCCAAGTCGACATAACTGAATGTGAAAGGTTCACCTCTCTTCCAAACTTCAGGCACCGGGAAGTTCGCAAGTTCACAGTAATCTTCAGCCATTGCCTTAGCATCATCTATGCCCAAACGGTTTGCTAATTCGAAAGGACCTCTCGCCCATCTCAAACCAACCTTGGCGCCTCTATCTACGTCTTCTAAAGAGCAGATTTCCTCATCGACAATTTGTCCTGCGACTGCGAAAACCTGGCCTAGTAATCTTGTTCTAATTTTTTGGGCGGCATCTTCACTGCATTCAGTATCGTCTCCGATTTCCCATTGGTTTCCAGCTTCAACCATCTCACGTAGGTTTTCAGCACCCACGTATCGAGGTGTTTCAAGTTGCTCTGCAAGATAATCTGTAGAATGCAAAGCAATTGGTGGACCTGTCAAGTTCATCAGTGCGAATGGACCTAGTCCAATTCTGAATGCTTTCATTGCTACAGCGTCGATTGCAGCGGCGCTGGCCACGCCTTCTTGTAACAATAAGCAAGCCTCATTCAGCCACGGAACGAAGAATCGGTTGACAACGAAACCTGGTCTATCTTTGCACAGGATGACAACTTTACCAAGTCCTCTGCAATACTGTACGGTTCTTGCAATCGTATCTGCAGAGGAATCTTCTCCTGGAATTACCTCTACTAGTCTGTTCTTCGCAGGATGATAGAAGAAGTGCAGTCCAACAAATCTGTCGGGCCTTCCAGATGCAAGTGCCAACTCGTTTACCGAAAGAGAAGAAGTGTTTGAGGCTAGGATTGTGTTTTCATCACATACCTCGTTCAATGTGTTGAATACTGCACTCTTAATATCGAAATCTTCGAACACTGCTTCGATTACTAAGTCTGTATCAGAAGAGGTGTTTTCTGTGCCGATGACACCAGTAATGCGCCCTTTGATCTGGTCAACTTGTTCTGGGGAGAAAATTCTCCTTTCTACAGCTTCGGCCAAAAAGTCGGAAATAATGGTCTGACCACGTTCGACCCATTGCGCTTCTCTGTCTACCATCTGAACGTCGAATTCTTCTTGAGCAGTTTTCTGAGCAATACCGGAACCCATGTTTCCGGCACCTATGATTGCCACACTCTGAACAGGTTGCATGTTATGCCCGAAATCAATCCCCTCCATGAATAAAACGGTAGGGGGCTTCAACTCAAAATAACGAGTCGTAAGCAGATTTGTGCCTTTCAGCCCATCGTTCAACAGAAAATTCTGCTGCTCTTTTTCTAACAATCGAAGTTTCATCTTTGAGAGTGGAAATCGCTTCTCGCCAAGCATCCACATCGTTCACTGGGAGAATATGATGCGCAAGTGGAATTTCATTGTGTGCAGGAGCATTTGCAACCAATGCTACAGTACCGGCTGCATATGCTTCAAGTGGTGGTAGTCCAAATCCTTCTGCTACAGAAGGGAACAATAACGCATCAGCGTGTTGAAGAGCAGCAATCATTTCATTAGACTCTAATCTGCCTACCCAATTTAGATTGCAGCCCAAATCATTTGCAAGTGTGCACAATTCTTGTTTGGATTGAAGTGAAGACTCAGCGCCAATTTTGTGCAAAGTTACATCCAACTCTGAGCAGACCTTTACTGCAAAATCGACACGTTTCCTCGCTTCTTCGCTGCCTATTACGAGTAAATTTACCCCATCGACAAACCATTTCGGTCTCTTGGTTTCCACTGCATATGCTTCAGTGTCGATGGCGTGAGGAATCCATACTGTTTCAATTCCAGGAAACCTCATCTCACATTCTTGTTGTGTGTCTTTGGATACGCAAATCAGAAGTTTTGCTCTTGAAATTCCCTCACGAATTTTTGCCAAATCTTTCTTCCTAATTCCAGAGATTTTAGCGTCACCGATTTGGACATCATTTCTCTTTGAGGGGAATAGATGGAACAAATCGTGAATTGTAACCACTGTATTCCCAGTTTTTGGAATCAAGCCTGCTTGTTCTTGATCAGTTACATGCACGATATCCGAGCCTGAGGCCATTTTATTGACAGATTTCGGCCCACTGAACCATCTCCTCCACAATCTCTTGAGAGGGTTTTTCGAGATTTCATACTCGTGAATTTGACTTAATTCATAGTCCTTTATGAGACCAGACTCAAGTCGATTTACCAGTGCGGTGTGTGTACTACCCAAACCAGAATAGGGTGACATTGCACCTCCTCTGGCTAGCATCACTTTACGCAAAATGAACCCTCACTGTACGATTTTTAGATGCTTTATCGATTCTGCAATTCCCAAGTTATCGGGGAAATGCATGGTTGCTTCTGGTATTGGAATTGGAATGATTTCCTTTCCAACTAAAGCAACTCTGCTTGGAGGTGAGTCATCTAGCAACTTTCTTCCAGTAAGTGGGGCTAATGCGTTTGAAAATTCTAGGATATCGTCGTGAAATGGCATATTCTCAGCGGTTAGATTTTCTCTCGAATTCCCTACGTGCACATACCCTTTACATTCAATCCAGTCAGGGTCTGCTCTGTTATCTAGTGCAGCATATTGAGGAATATGTTCTGGATTCATGTTCCTGCCTTTGATCAGAGTGTGGCGGCAAACAATTCTTGTATCTAGGCTGGGAAGCAAATCGATTGTTTCCTCAAATTTGTCCCAAGCAGCTGAGTTCCATTTCGGGCGACAGATTTCGTCGAATACTTCCTTGTTTGGAGCATCAACTGAAACGTACAACTGCGTAGGTAGTGTGTCCAATTTCTCGATCACCTTTGGCAATGTCCCATTGGTAACTAGCATCGTAGTCATTCCATGTGAGTGACATAATTCCATGTATTCGGATAACCGATTGTATAGAGTGGGCTCACCGTTAAGTGAAATCGCTACGTGCTTCGGATTTTGTGCATCCAAGAATTTTTCTTTCGGCACCTTTGGGTTTCCACCAAATCCAGATATGAGCCTCCTCTGAGCCTTTACAGATTCATACAACATTTCCAATGGATCTTGGTCTGATAATTCAAGAGTATCCATGTGTGGCTCTCTCCAACAGTAAGAGCATGCCAGATTGCACTGGTCAACTACTGGCGACATTTGCATGCAATTGTGGCTTGCAATGCCGTAAAACCGTCCTTTGTAGCACTGGCGGTCTCTAAGAAGAGATTCCTTTGTCCAGTGACAAACCTTGACTCCGCCATGTTCACCAACGATGTGATAACGTTGCTTTTGCAACTTGGCCTTGAGCAATGGGTCCATCGTGTGGCCGACGTGTATTGCTGATTTCAAACCCACGCTTATGATGTATGAGTGCTTGGGGTGTTACATGCAAGAAGCAGAGGAGTCATGGGTTCCTCATTTGCTTGGTTTCATCTTGCCGATAATTACCATTGCTGGAATTTATCAAGGAGGCTATTGGGCCTTCTCTGGGTTCGTTTACGCACTAGGAATTTGCCCTTTCATAGACTATTTCGCTCCCGAAAGGGCGCCAGTTCGCAGAGAGGTTTCCACACGTGCATGGAACGGCCTGTTGTACTCCCATGCCCTTTTCTTCTATGCTTGCATAGCAGTGTTGTTGTGGAGAGCAAACTCAGATGGGTTCACCATTCCAGTAATCCTTGGAGGTCTGTCTGTTGGCATAGTGGGCGGAATCTCGGGAATAATCAATGCACATGAATCGGGGCACAGAAAGAAAGGATCCCTTATCTGGAGAGTTGCAAGGTTGAACATGTTCATGGTACTGTATTCTCATTTTACTACAGAACACAACCATGGTCATCACAGAAACTATGCTACTGAATTAGACCCCGCTTCCTCTCCAGCCGGGAGAGGCCTTTGGACTCAAATAGTGATGACGATTCCAAAGCAGTACAAGTCAGCTTGGAAGACACACTCCGACAAGGGTAAAACCGGGTTGAGGAATCCAATTCTACACAGCACCATTCTTCAGGGCTTCTTCATTGCAGGACTGTACTTACTTTCTTCTGCGGTATTGTTTGCGTTTTTGATCCAGGCCGCACTTGCGATCATCCTTCTAGAGTTCGTCAATTACATGCAGCATTATGGATTGAGGCGAGAGGTTGGAGAGAGGCATACAGAATACCATTCATGGGAGCATAGAGGTGTCTGGTCGAGATGGACATTACTCGAACTCCCACTTCACCCAGCGCACCACTTGAAAGCAAGTACGCCTATGTGGGATTTGCAGGCATACGAAGATTCTCCGCAACTACCTAGCGGTTACTACGTCTGCTTTTGGTTAGCAATATTCCCTCCTATCTGGAAGAGGGTCATGGGCAAGCGAATAGAGCAATTATCTGCTTAATTTAACGCCCATCTCAGAGGTGTTCTTGGCAACACTTAGTTTAAACATTACACCCAAAACGCATTATAGGGCCGGTTCCAAAAGTAAACTGAGGGAGAAACATGAACAACGAACTCGAAACCTGGATTGAAGATGTCATGGAAAAGCAGCAATACCGTAACGGTATTTTCTCTAACGGTGGAGTAATCCACTGGCTGAGGAGAATGACTTTCGGCAAAAAGTGATTAATTCCTTAGGATTCATATCAAACAGTAGTTGATATATCAGAACTTGATGATGCTGCTTTATACTGAGTGGTATCATGCTAACAATTAGCGGTCTTACGAAGTCGTTTGGTTCTGGGGCGAACAAACTCCAAGTCCTGAAAGGGGTGGAAATGGAGATTGAAAGGGGCGAGATGGTAGCTTTAATGGGGCCATCTGGCTGTGGTAAATCCACGTTGTTGAATATTATTGGTGGTCTCTTAGCCGGTGATGGCGGTAGCATCACTCTCAATGAGCGAACATACGGACTCAAGGGTCCGTCCAGTGTCGTTGATGTTAGGAGAGAATTAGTCGGATGGATCTTCCAAGACTTCCACTTGCTAGACAATCTAAGCGCAGTTGACAATGTTGCAATGGCCTTAGAACTATCAGGAATGTCTGCTAGCGACGCAGAGAAAGCTGCGATTAATTCACTTGAAAGAGTCGGCCTTGGTGACAGAATGCATCACATTCCTGACCAATTGTCTGGTGGGCAGCAGCAGAGGGTTGCAATCGCCAGAGCGATTGCCGGTAATCGCCCAATTCTTCTAGCGGATGAGCCAACTGGAAATCTGGATATTGCAAGCGGTAAGGAAGTACTCGCTCTATTCAAAGAACTGTGTCATGATGAAGAAAAGCCAATTTCAATTCTAATGGTTACTCACGACCCGGACTTAGCATCAAATGCAGATAGAATGCTTCTACTGAAAGACGGGAAAACCGAAGCATCCGACATACGTTCAGCGTGGGGCCTTGACGAGGACGGTGAGGAAGAATGACCGGTATAGACATCGACCTAGCAGATTCTGATTTCGATATCAACCGTTCAAAGATGGCAAAATTCCAGAACAAAGTAATGGAATTGCCTAGCAGACTTCGACTTGCAGCACAGGGTGCATGGAGAGGTAAAGAAAGAGGTCTTGCAGTAATCACTGGAGTCTTCCTTTCTTCCTTGGTGATCACAACCGTTCTTGCGTATGGCGTTGGTTTGTCACAATTATTCTTTGAAGAGTCATTGAAGTCAGAGCCTTTCGATGCGAAAATTGAGTACGGGCGAACGCCAGTTGAGAATGCCTCAGGCTGGTCAAACAATACAACAGTAATGAGAGAGGTATGTGATGAATTACTCGATGATTTCTCAGAGTTCAATGACTGTACACTCGTACTTGGGAGGCAAGGAATACACAGTGGTGGTTTTTTCAACCGCGAATTCGTTGTAGCGCAGCCTCTTGAGATGCGTGAAATTTCAGCCACATCAAACCCTTACTGGTCTAATGTGACGTTCACATATCCTGAGGCGGATGCTAATGGTCCACCGATTTCTGACATGCGAGCGATTCGTTTCTTGGATAATGGCGCCTTTGATGGAGAATTAGCCAAGCGTTTGGGTGAGAACATAATCCCTGGACTTGGAGAATGGCCAAGTGCTGAAAATATGACAAGGGATAGAGGAATAATCCTACCATCAACAATCGCAAGCCAAGCTAAAGCTAGTGTCGGAGACAAATTGGACAGTCTCACATTTGCATATGTTGTAGATGAATCGACCCTAGTTGAAGGCTCGATAACGGATGAGAACTGCGATGGCGAGATTACTCCTGAGAACAACGAGATGATCTACTGTAGAATGTGGATGACAGTAGAAGACCTTACGGTTGTAGGAATTTACGAGCCTTGGGATTTTGGAAATCCAACTCTTCCATTCAACCCGCTTTTCACCACTTTGGAGGTCCTAGAAGAGTCACAGCGTGGAACTTTGATGTTTTACGACCATATGTATCTTGGAGTTACCATCGATAGAGGTCAATTACCAACTAGTTCAACTGCTGATGCAGAAGAATGGTTGGAAGACCTAGGTACTAGAGTGCAAGCCCAAAATTACACCGATGAAGGAATCGACCTGTATTACACTGACATCGTAAGTGGAACAATCACTTTCCTCAATATCTTCCTTGGCTTAATCCAAATTTTCGATTACATTATCATGATTCCAATCGTCTTCCTTTCGATTGCTGTATTGATTTATGGTCTGGTGCTATCACTTGAACAACGGCGTAGAGAAGTGAGTATCCATCGAGTGATAGGTGCAGATGGAAAGACGCTTCAGGGAATGGTCTTACTCGAGTTATTTGTCATGGCTTCAGTAGCATGGTTGGTAGGATACATACTAGCGTTGTTGGCAGTTCCACTCGTTCTATCAGCGGTTGGATTTATGGAGTTTAGAACCGGTGATTTCGATGTCAATCCTACACTTGGAATTGCTTCGACACTGTTCACAGCAGTTACCACTCTCGGATTGGCAGTTCTATTTGGCCGCAGCAGAGCAAGAGACTTCATCGAACTTGAAATTGAAGAGGGTGTGAAAAAGACTGCAAAGAAATCAGAACCAAAGCGATGGTTACACTGGACAGCATTCCTGTTCGGAATGCTTGCGGTAATCGACACATGGCTAGAGATGAACGGAAGTGAAGATGGAATTGTCTCGAACTTTTTCGTTGAGGGATTGATTGGAATCTTTGGACCATTTGCTCTTTGGATCGGTGGAGCTTTACTCCTAGGAAGGATTGGGGCAAAGGGCCCTCAAATCATGCAGCTTATCTTTGGTAGAACTCCGCTACTGAAGGACGTAAAGAGAGGATTGAAAGGCTCTGGTTCCGCAGAATCGGTAAACAGATTAGCAGTAATTATGCTACTAACGCTTTCAATCGTTACTCTTGCAGCAGTTCAAGGATACACGGGAACGATTGTCGACGAAAAGACAGTTGATGCTACAGTGGGTTCGGATTTACAGATACAAATGGAGGCAAATGTAAACGAATCTGAAGTAATTAGCATTATCAAAGAATATGCAGATTCGGGAGTAACTCCACTAGCGACCAGTGTGCCTCAACTCGCTTTGAGTGATGAGTTGGGCGGAGAAAGTCTGCAGACTTATGTCCTCCTAGAGAGCGCTGATGGTGTTCTCAAATGGAGTGAACAAGCGCTTCCAGGTGAAGACATTTCAGAGGCAATAGATGCCTATCAAAGTGGAGGATTCTCAGCCGGCACAGATGCAGCATATTCACTAGACCTACCTGGTTCAGAAAGAGGAGGCGACGAGAATCGTCTCGATGATGAGTTACTCGAGAGGTCGGATGAAAAGTCGAGAGACGTGACACTGGTTTGGGAGAAACTGGAGTTTAATTTCAGTTCAGGCGGTACTGACCAGCCTGACCCATTTGCCCTGTATGTTGCATACTCAGAATTAATGGAAGGAGATTGGTCAGGATTAAACATCCAGAATCAAGACTTGAATGAAAGAAACCTTGGTCGTGTTGACTTGTCTGAAACAAATCTATCCGGTTCTGATTTGACCAACGTCAACCTCAGCGAGTCACTGTTGTTTGGCACCGATTTATCAGGTGCAGATTTGACAGGGGCTAACCTAGAGAATACCATTATTGTCGATTTTAATGATGATGGAATTTTCATGGAAAACGTAGACTTAACCGATGCTAATCTAAACGGTCTATTCGGATTGGCAGACCTATCCAAGGCAGTCCTGTCCAATACAACGTGCCCAGATGGCTCAAACAGCGATGACACTTCTTGTGTCAACGGTGTATCCCCTACCCCTCCTCCGTTAGCAGCACCTTTGTTCCTAGCAGATACACAGGTTACATTGGAAATCACGAAATACAGTACAGAAATGTACTACATGGGTGTTCACGAATACTTCCCAGGAATTGACTCATCAGTCGTAGAGTCCACACTAATCATTGGTGAAGGAAAGTGGAGATCTCTTGTAGGAAATGATGCAGCAGACAACTACACCTCAACAACTTGGATCGTCAGACTTGATGGTGTGGAAGGGGATGATTTAGAATCTCTAGCCTCACAACTTGAGGCGGATTCAAGGGTTTCTGAAACCATGGATTGGTCTAGCAAGCACAAGGAAGTTGAGAGAAACGGTGGTCTAATCTTCGGAACTCCGGGTCTCTTATCCCTACAGTTCGTAGTTGCTAGCGTTGCTGCAGTTGCATCCAGTTTCGTATTCCTGTCTTTGGTACTAAATCAAAGACAAAAGGAGTTAGCAGTACTTCAAGCGATAGGAGCGTCGCCTAACCAAATCATCAGACTTGTTCTGTTTGAGATTCTGTCAATTGTTGTTGTATCGATGGCTCTTGGAGTTGTATTAGGTGTGGCACTGGCTCTATCATTCAACGGATTCTTCGATATCTTTGGATTCATATTCCAAATATTCGGTGGTTCAAGTACGGTAATTGAAAGAACACTGGTTTA
>WTIV01000101.1 GCA_011525095.1 Methanobacteriota archaeon | reverse complement strand
CTATTGACCTGTCGCTGAAGCTCTGTGAGCCTGTTTCATTGGTGGTCACGTTGCCTTTATTGACCAACTCGCCAGACGTCACGGTTCCATCAACTTTCGCCCGAACCTGAATAACCTCGGTCTGAAGTGGTCCAAGGGAAAAAAGTGGCCACTCGACGGTGGTCGATGGCGGGACAGGCGCGGGTGCTGTCGGCTTGGTCGACAACAGCTCCAGTCCCGCAGGCAGGAAGTCCTGAACCCTGATCTGGGTAATATTGAATTTCGAAAGGTTCTCGACCGAGATCTTGTAGGTTATTTTTTCGCCGGCCACCAACTGGTCTTTGTCGCTGGGGTGTTCTTTGGTGACCTGGATCTGTGCGTCTCCCAGTGCATGTTTGATCGATTCGTGATCGTTGCCGGATACGCCCCCACCGTTATCAAAGGTTGCGACGGCACTGTTTAGTACCTTGTCGCCCGGTACTGCATCTGACTTAACTCTCGCGTACACGAGCAGGATACGCTCATTGGGCAGGTTCAATGGCTTCGCTTTGCTTTCGATCTGTGTGCTGCCATCACTCAGGGTGGTAACCGTTACTGCACTAGAGGCTCCAAGGTACTCAAGGTTACTGGGAAGCGTGTCAGTGATGACCACGTCAGATAGTGGTGTCCTGTTTTTGGGTTTGGCGGTCAGGGTGTAGGTAATTTGATCGCCGGGTTGCAACAGTTTCTTTATGGTCGGTTTGGCGGTTTTGGACAGGCTGATGTCGGGGGGCAGTTGATACCTGATCGTGTCGATGTTGCTGACGAAATTAAAACTTCTGTCCAATGGCCCCTTGGTTACGGCGGTGAATGAGTTTTTGATCTCGTCTCCTTCTGCGAGCAAGGAGCCGTCAATACTCCCCTCCAGCACCAGGGGGCTTGCGGTGGCCTTGCTGGGCAGATCATCCAAAGTCCAGGTGACCGTATCGGGGGTTCCGGGGGTGTAGTTACACCGGTTGGAGGGTGCGCAGCTTGTAAAGACAAAACCATCGGGCAGCCGATCCGTAACGGTGATGCCATCTTTGGTGGTTGCTGACCCCTGGTTCGATAGTTCCAGTTGGTACCGGAGAACGTCGCCGCTTTCTATGCTGTTGACGGGCAAGGCCGGCTGCAGACGTGATTTGACCAGGTCCAGCACCGGCTCCGGTTGGATTATTAGCGGTATGTCAGAGACCTTGCTGATCGTCTGCCGGGTGGTCGTCTCCTCAAGTACCGCGTGGTTGGGCAGATTTTGGCTGGGGGCATTGCTGTCAATGATTACTTCATAAGTCTGCGTCTGATCCCCTGAGCCGGCCGGAAGCGGCGGTAAATCCCATCGTATCGTTCGGGTCCCGCTGTCATAGCTGGGATTGCCAGAGCTGAAAGCTGCAGGGTCCTTAACAGTGGTGTTGGGCGGCAGGGTGTCGGTCAGGATGGGTGAGGGTGCAGTGGCACTGCCAATGTTGCTGTAGGTAATGGTGTAGGTTACCGACTGGCCCGGTGAAACAATCGTTTGGCTAGGGACCTTCGACATTGTGAGGAACGGCTCCCTGGCAACATCGGTGTAGGCCAGGTTGCTGGTGCGGTTGCTGCTATTGGTGGAGGTGGCGGTTGCCGTATTGGAAACATCCCCGGTGGCGTTGGGCAAAAGGGTCGCAGACACGGTCACACATTTTTCCGGATCCGAAGTTCTTACGGTGCCGACAGTCCAGGCAACCTCTCTTGTGTTGGCATTGTAGGTATGGGTTACGCCAGGTAGCTGGCCTACCGTGACAGAGGCCGCGGCAGAATCCAATTGGGCAGATAGTCTGTCGACTATTTCTACGCCAGTAGCGTCGGCGTTGCCCACGTTTCGGTAGCAGATGTAGTAAGTCAGGCGTTCACCCGGAAGCGAAGCCGATTTGCTTTGTTGGCTTTTGTTGTTAATCGTTTTCCTCAACACGACTCTCGGCGTGTTGAGCACCTCAACGTCGGCCGTTTTTGGAGGTGTGGTTGTCGGGCCGTCAAAGGTGAGGGTCGCTCTGTTCTCCAAAATGCCGGTGGCTGTGGGGTCAACCCGGGCTCGAATGGTGACTGTCCTGACCGATGAATGGGGGTCTAGAGGACCAAGGTTGCTGCAGGTAACGACCTGGGAAGGGGGCGTATTCGCGCACTTGCCGGTGGGGGTGGCGCTGTCAAATGTCAGTCCTGCTGGCAGCGTGTCCGCGATCGTCACAGTGTTTGCCCTACCACTGCCGACGTTTTGGTACTTTAGGGCAAAATCTACCGTAGCGCCCGGTGTCACCTGGCGTTGCTGGCCCAGCGCCCGACTTTTGCTTAGCGCTACTTGCGGTACGGGGGTTGGGGCC
>WTIV01000140.1:7712-9526 GCA_011525095.1 Methanobacteriota archaeon | reverse complement strand
AGGAATTGGGAATCCTCTATTCCAACTAAACTCCAAGTCCATGGTGTTGCAACTAACTTTGATGCTACCCTCACTCAGCGAGGTCGATATCTCTTCGAGTATCACTTCATCAAAGGAATACATCGCTGTTACATAATCAGCAATTTCTCGAGTTGGGGCGATTAGAACTCTTGTTCCATCCTTTTTTGCCCACATTATGTCTGTAAATTCTCCAAAGATTGACTCCTTCCAAGCTCCAACAACGATTCTGTCTCCAGATTCAAACGCGCTGGATGTAATTCTCCCCTTGAATATGTCAAGTGAATCGTGCAACCTTTCTCTGCCTTTGAAAGGCGTAACTTCTCCAATCCAAGTTATTGAGAATATCAAAACAATCTGTATAACGAGTCTTACTAGGTGCCAAACATCTTCGTATGTCTTGCCGTCTAGGGCTATATTGTTGTACCACATATTGAAATTAGCCCAGTACAATACAATCAGTAACCATGCACCACCTACTGATGCCCATGCTCTTGTTTTGGGCAATATGAAGAATAGGCCGAATAGGATTTCAAAAACTCCACTTGCCAGTACCCAGAATCTCGGGTCTCCTAGCAAGGATGGAACAATTGGCTCATACCAACCTGGGTGAATGAAATGGTCAACACCGACAGAAATGAAGGCTAGTCCAATACCTGCAGCCCCTATATTTCGGATTATGTTCAGCGTATTCACATGCCGTCGTGTTTAATCTATTAGAAAAAGGAGTGTAACTTACCTAAAGCAAAATCTTGCTTTGAAAATAAAAAAAGCCCCCCACAGGAGCGAACTCCTGTGAGGGGCAAAGTCCCGCAAGGGCGTTTCAACAATGCATCATTGCATCCTTAATTCAAAGGTGCTCGATACCTGTCTTGCTTACGTTTGCCTTCTTGATCTTGTCAGGAAGCCACGCTGGGCCGTTTGCAGGCTTGTCGACAATGTCGATGCGTCCGGTGAAGACGTGAACTCTCTTGGTTCCACGCTCACGCAGACGGATGTCTGTGTGTCCACGGGTTGCAGCTTTTAGTGCTGCACCGCGTGGTTGTCTGCTCGCAAATACTTGGCTTGTGTCCTTTCCGCCCTTCATGAGGACGAAGTACTTCTTTTCACCCATAGGTTATACCTCGTGCCGCATACGGTAATGTCAAGGTTATAATATTTCCCCCGCCAAACCGCTATACTGCGCTACATATTGTCCGCAGTGGGCCTTTTCAGAGCGCACTTTTGAGCAGTAATGCGTTTATGCTAATCGCTTAAACTTCGGCCCCAGCAAGAGTTTTCGAGCCGGTAACTCCCGGAACTTGTCTAATTGTATCAACAACAGTTTTTGCTATTATTCCAAGACTTTCTGCCTCGAGTTTGATGATAATATCATAGTCACCAAAGAGCAGTGTCGCATCTGAGACATTTTCTAACCCTTTTATTGTTTGAAATGCCTGATATTCTTGACCTGGTGAAACATTTACCAGAACATAACCAACTGCCATGGCCATCCCATTAACTCAACCATGATGAATCCTGTGCTTATCTTAGGTCTTCTAAGCTTAGTTTGTATAATTCCCACTGATCTTCTTGCCAGTCTTCCGGCACCGGGCCATCAAGCCAGTTCAAGAATTCCTCCAAAGTCCAACCTTCGGGGATTCTTTCGTCTCTTGTGGGTACTATCTCTTCGTCACTCCAAGTTTCAACATCAGCATACTTGTTGCGCCTACGAATGAGAATAGTACTACCTAATATGGCCACTAGAATACCAATTCCTGCCGTAATAGGTAGGATGTATGATTCTGAAGTTTCTT
>WTIV01000140.1:0-7612 GCA_011525095.1 Methanobacteriota archaeon | reverse complement strand
ACTAGAATACCAATTCCTGCCGTAATAGGTAGGATGTATGATTCTGAAGTTTCTTGTGTTTCCTCTTTTATCTGTCCGCAGTCTTCCACGCACTCTACAGCCTCGTCAATAGATATCATTGATGTGTAATTTACTCGATTACCACTCCAGTCTTCGCAAGATAACTCAAATGAGATTTCTCCACTAATGTTAGTAGGTAATAGCCATGAATTTGACCAGAAACCAGAATCATCTAAATCCATTACTTCACTTGCTGTTACAGAATATATTTCATTTCCATCCTGATAGTAATCAGCCATACAAACAGCGTCTATTCCATCGGCATCATTCATCTCAACCAATATTTCGAGAAGCCCAGCATTGGATATGTTATCAGGGTGGTCAACAGTAATTACAGGTGGAGAATGTAAGAACTCGAAAGTCAAGAATGATACAGACATAATTTCGTCTATGTCGATAACTCTGACTCCTAAAGTGCCATTACCTGGAACGAAAGAGGAGTCGAGTTGTATTCTAAAGTGGTAAGCTGCGTTTTGTTCAGCAACGTCATTTCCACAAATTGTTGTCCCTTGATTTGGAGCAGATACAATCCAGCCAAGTTGCTCAAGGCTTGCGCTCACATCCTGTATCTGCCTCGATGAGCGTACCCTTACTACCGCGTCAGCGGTTTGACCGAACATCAATTCACTGATTTCAACACCCTCTTGACAGAGGTTGATTGCTAAGATTTCAGGAGGGCTCAATACTATCGGAGTCTGAATTGCGGCTGAACTTGAAGCACCATTTGCTCCAGTGATATTCGCGGTGATGATTAGATCTCCAGTTTCTATACTCTCTGAAGTCGAGAGAGGGAAAAGAGCGATTCCATTTTCAAATTCCACAGGGAATGAATATGCGCTTTGACCAGGCCAATGAATTGAAACATCTCCATAGACCCCATCAATGGAATCATCGTAATCAGTAACGGTTACGCGTATGTATTCTTCCCCTCCTCCGAGTACGTTTTCTACAGACTCATTTTGGGCATTTACTATCTCGATAGTCGCTTCAGGAGGCTCATCAGCAACCTGAATCGTTCTCTGGGTCATGAAGACCCCTTCGTGATTTCTTAACTCGATTTTAAACGAGGATAAGCTAGTTTGTGTTGGAATAGTAAAGGATGCGATGTAACAGTGATGTTCAGGACTATTTCCTGCCACGTAACTTAGGCCGTCGATATTACCCCTTGTTGCGCTAAATTCCGGTGTTTGGGAACCAATTGAATGGTCTGGATCTAGAACACATGCTTTCAGTGTAAGTACATGCCCTCTGAGCACCCCTTTATTGGGGAATGACGTCAAAATTGTAGCTCCACTCCATTCTGAATCATCTACACCAGAAACGTGTATTCCGAACCAAAACGCAGGAGCATCTCTGATTTGGGCAACTCCATTTGCAACATAGACGGTCGAGATGTTGGACTCATCCACCGTCGTTGCCATTATGTCAAGCATTCCCAATTCTACATTTGTTGGTAAGTCGATTGTGGTCCACCACAGATAACCATCCTGGCTACCAGTTCCTTGCTCAATCCATTCGCTGCTGTTGTTTCCGTTCGTTATTCTCCAAGCGATTGTAGCATTCACCACTCCACTATCGTCGGTTGCCTCTAGGTTACAAACAAATCTGTCACCTCTACTATACTGGGTAGAGTCACAGAAAATATCCTCGATGACGGGAGGACTGTTCGCCCATATCGTAAGGTCGAACTGATTGTTGTCGATATTTCTCTCTGGATTTAGAATAGATGTTGCCTCCCATCTGATTACTAAATTATTCCAGCCTTCTCTTGAGGTATTTATGTCAAGTTCAATGATTTGTCTGCTTCCATTTTCTGAGCCAGTAGGCAGAACCATGCTGTGATTTGTAAGAACAATACTGCCGAGTTTGTCCAAAATCTTCAGATTTCCAACACCAATTCCGGGGCCGATATTTTCAATTGCGATTTCGATTTTGCAATTAGAGTTTATCGTAAGATTTTCTGTCACTCTTACGTCTATAATTCTGATGTCATGGACGATATCGGCGTACGGACTCATCTTCGGGTCTCCAACAACAACACCCATCCAACTTGTCATGGTGTTTGCAGCTGCGTAGGATTCAGCAAGGTTGTATCCACTGGCGTAGGATGATAACAGTACACTTGGTGAAGAGACGGCTGTTAGGTACGGCTCATACACGTACCCTTTGATTCCACTGGCCCCGTCTTCAAGGATATCTGCAACTAAGGATTGTCCGTAAGATGTGCCCCAATTGAATGAGCGGGCCCCTGTGCTAACCGCTGTCTCTACAATCGATCCGTTGACCCAATCCATGTGTGGTCTAATCACACGAAGTATTGCTGAGTCAACAAATAGTGAACCATCAGTGGATGTAGGGACTATATCCAAAGAGATTCTAATTTTCATAAAGGTAGCATTTTCATGCGGTCTAAATCTCATTGTCTGTGAGTTCCATGCTGTTGTATACTCTTTCTTTGATGATTCATTGTAACTCAGTTCGCTTCCGTTGGAATCGAATGACGTGACTTGAATTTGGTATTCTCCAAATACATCGCCATCTCTTTTCCCGTAGGCATACACATTCCAGGCGTGATTTGTGAAGTTTTGAGGAATTTCATGTGTAGTCTCGAGGTATGCAACATTCTGACCGTTACCTGAGTATGCAGTACAGTTGTTTAGGATGTTTCTGTTTAGGGCAGTAATTGAACTATTTTCCAGCGCAGTATCCCAAATCATTAGATTGTCAATCATTCCTTCGAAGTAAGCATTTCCGGCTCTATTTACACCAATTTTGTACAAGTCAAAGTTGTTTAGAGAACCATTCGGGTAGAAGTTGGTGTTAACCAAAACCCCGTCCATGTACTGTCTAACATACCCAGCATCGTAAACTGTGACGAGGTGTGTCCATTTCTGCGCAGTTACGTCGCCAAATGTCAGGCTTTGATTATTATGAAGTTTCCATTTTCCGCCAGAAACCATGTGTTGGAACGATTGATTGGAACCAGCATTGTCGTCGATTGCGAATGTAGATGCATATGACGGTAAGGAGGTTGTGTTGGCCCAGACCCACTGACTAATGCTGAAATTGCCTAGCCAATCGTCAACATTCACTTTTGCATAGTCATCGACTCCATCAAACCATAAACAATTACCGTCAACGCAATTTCTCCAATTGGTTGAGTTCATTCCATACAGTGTGAAATTAGAATCATTCGTGACGCTGTCACTCGAAATGGACCCAGTACCTTCTTCGAAATCCCAATGGTGAATCAAGTTTTCAGATTGCGGGATATTATCTGCCTGTACAACGAATGCAGAGGATGGAATTGTCGTCTTGCTAACATTTGGACCTTCCCAAGAGAATCTCAATCCGTGTGGACCTCCGCCTTGGAAAAATTCGATTCTGAAATCATGGTATCCAGCCGTCAAATTCAGAGAACCGGAATATTCTCTCATTCCATGCATTCCGTAATTTTGGATTAGGCTGTCACCATTAACCCATAACTCAGAGCCGTCATCGGTATTGAGATAGAATGTCCAGTTTCCGGTTTCTGGTATATTGATTAGTCCACTGAATCTTGCGCCCCAATTATTTTTGAATCTGTCATCTAAACCAGGATATGGATTTCCGGATGAAGAATACGCAAGGGATGATTCTAGTCGAGAGTGGTCTGGCACTCTATCGATTAAATCAGGCATTGTTGCAGCGTTGAAATTGATTCCTTCATTGTCGAAATATTCGGCAAATATACCCTGTCGCAGATAGCCGGAATCCTGTGTGCAACTAGCAGAAATTGCTGCTTCAAAAGCACCGTTTCCGCCCTGTTTTGTCGAGGTCTGATACGACCAGTTGAAAACATCACCAGAACTTACTGTAGGCGCTGAAATATTCCAATAACGGGAACCGCTTGACCAAGAGTTATCCAGTGTATCAAAGCCGCCATTTGAAAGATAATTTCGATTCCAGTTACCGTCATTACTTCCCCAAGATGCGTAGCCGATTACGTTGCTCACGTTTGTAACGAATTCAGTTTCTTCATCGAAGTATACTGGCAAATTCATGGTGTCATTGAGAGTGGTGTTCGCCACATACAAGTCATCATTCCAAAATTTGTATCCTGAGCCATTTCTATTTGTGGCCAAATCGAGGACGTGTGTGCCTCTTGCGCCGTAGGAGTTGTTCGCCTTTTCAATCAAATCTAGAGCGGTCTCAACCGTGTATCCAGTCAATCTTGTTACCAAGAAAAACCCGTATTCATCTCTAGTGAATTCTTCCATCTGCTTTCCTGCAAGTGGGCCATAATTGTGATTACTCCAATAATCACTTCCGATGTCTGAATCATATGCGCCACCAGCTAATGCAATTTCTTGGTCGAAAGACGCTTTGTTATTGCCGCCACTGACTTTCAATGGCATGCCTTTGGTGGTTACCAAATAATTGAGATCAGTGCCATTATAATTGGATAGCATTACCTTGAATGGCTCAAGGAAATACGTATTGAATTGATTTCTGTTGATTGTTTCGCCGGTTGGGTTGGATGAATTGTCAAAGATGAATACTCTGTCTGCGCTGATATTCCTAGCAGTAACGAATGCCCAACCAATCGTTCGACTGACCTCGGATTTGTTATTGATCAAAACTCCAACATCGCTGTAGTCAACAGCTGTCGATAGGTTGAATCCTCCGGGAACCGCTACCGTCCTTAGCGGGCTCTCATTCCAGATGTCTGTTTCAATGCTGAATCCATTGAATATTTGCTCCCTCAATTCTTGTTCCGGATTGGATTGATTCGGTATTTGGATTAGGCTAACCACGAATAGCGCGACTAAAAATAGCGCTTTTCGTGATTGTGACATATCATCGTGCACGGGATGTCACTCAAAGTCACTTCGCTTTCTAGTACCGGTCAAAATAGGCTATTTTCGTAAGAAATCGTCAATGTGTATATGAAGGACGGCCCCTCCTGCTGTTAACATGGTCGAGTTGTATATGGCCCGAACTTGTCGATGGGGAGTAGTTCGAGTCATTGGTGGTGAACTACATTTGCAAGAGGCAGATGCTGTTGTTACCCCTGCGAACAATCGTCTTTCTGGAAGAGAAGGCCTAGACGCACAAATTCACAAATCAGCAGGCGACGAGTTGCGAGAATTTTGCAGAAATGTTAGCATCGAACAAAGAAAGTTGAATCTACCTCCTTGTCCAGTAACAACCAACGTTGTTTCCGAGCCTTACAACCTTGGAAACAAATTCAAGCACATCATTCATGTAGTTAGCCCAGATTGTCGTAGGCCAAATCAAGATGAATCTAGGCGAGATCTACTTCCACAAGCATATCACAATCTGTTTGACACTCTTCGCGAAATGAAAGATGTCAGCGTGATTATGGCTCCACCATTATCCATGGGAGTCTTCGCATACCCTCACCGCGAAGGTGCTCGACTGACATTAGAAACACTTCTCGGCATTATGGATGGAGAGGAAGACCCTGGAATTAAGGAGTACAATATCGTTGTAAAAGAAAGGAACTTCATCAATAACATGCGTACAGTGTACAGGGAGTCAGAAGACCAACTCCCTGGTATTGACACAACAATGGAATGAGGTGTTAATTTGGTCGACCTGCCAAAAATGGTAGCATCGGCAATAGAGGGTGAACGCTCTAATTTTTCTGTTGCAGTCTTGCTTTCAAACAGCTCGATAACGGCAAAAAAAATTCGAGAAGTACTGCCAAAAAAATTACGTTTGGTAACCTTAACATCCTCATCTAAGGTTAGAGAGAATCTCAATGAATTAGGTTTAGATGTTGAAATTCTTGAGGATTCACTGTCCTCACAAGGACTCTCTGTCCTCAACAACCTTCACGACATAGTTCTGCAAGGCTTAGGAGAAGGTAGATTCAACTCTAGCGATAGGATACTCGCAATTATGGCAGAGCCAATGAATGGAATTGTAGTAATCGAAACAAATTCTCTCGCTTCAAACAAATTAGCGATAATTGCAAACGAGCATGGAGTTGACATTGAGGTTCTAGCAAGGGTGATGGAATTGGCTAGACAAATCGGTGGACGTGGTAGGGAAGGTCACGCAGTTGGGGCATTATTCGCAATTGGTTCTGTACCAAAACTGAGGAGATATACTACTGCAATTGTCCTTAATCCATTCAAAGGACATAATGATTCAAAGAAGGATGTAACTGTACAAAACAATCACGAAACGTTAGCTGAATTCGCTTGGCTAGATGGAGCCATTCTATTCAATTCAAAGGGGATTGCTAGCGATGCAGGTCGCTACGTCCAAGTTCCATCAGGAATCAATCCAAAATCTGGAGAAGGTGGCAGGCATTTGGCTGCACGGGCAATCAGTCAACTAGCCGATGCGATTGCAATTTGTGTATCGTCCAGTGGAGTAATTACGCTCTATTCCAAAGGAAGAGAAAGATACAGGGTTAGGCTATCCTAATCGCCTCTTCTAGCGATAATTCGCCACAAGCAACCCTTCTAGCTAAATCTGTAGAAATTGTCAAATTGCCAGAGCTCTGGATTCGAGATTGCCTCTGTATCTCCTTTAGGTCACCGTCTGTTGGGTTCAATTCTCTCACAGAATAAATTCGATTACCGCCCATCAATGCAATTCGTGTTGCGGCATGGAGATGCGTTTTCATTCTGGAACCAGAACTCGTTTTGTACTCGTTAACCTGAAGGGTTTCGATACCTCTCAAAATCAATTGATTGATTATCCGATCACGCAATAGTGGCGCTCCGTCTCCTACTTTTACGCACATTCTCTGATGCTTAACCGCTGAGGCAAGACCGGTTATGTGGTCTGCTACGAATTCTATTTGCTCTAATTGAGCACTGCCAACTACGATTCCATCGGCAAGCCATGCGATTCCTGGTCTAGGCCCAGGATCTATTCCGAATACTAACTGTACAGCAGAGTCTAGGCCCCTCGAGGCTTGAATTGCTCTCTCGACGGCGATTTCAACTGTGTCCTCAGTTGCCGGGATGTGTCCTTCCTTCACCTCTTCGGGCGAGGTAAGAAGAATACCATCCCATTCGTCATCTGTTGCGAGCATGATAAAGTTGCATTTCCTCCTTTTCAACTCCCTCATCAAATGGAAAGAAAGTCGGAAATCATCGGTCCTAACCGCAATCCTACGCACATACCTCGCAGCGGCCACTCATGCATCAATTTGACGCGTAATCAGCGATATAATCAAAAGCGATTGACATGGATTCCCAAACGTGACAGGTCAATATGAGAGAGAACTAAGGGCGGTTCTAGCAGGTATCCCCAAAGGAGTTGATGCGGTTACTAGGTCTTGCGACGCTGTTGCCAAAGCTAGGGCAAGACAAGTCATTGACAGACCATTTCTAGTCGTGCGGGCCGCAGGTTCTGGAATGGAAGGGAGTGGAGATCTACTGGCACTTAGGGGAGATTTGTGTTTCCCAATAGAGGTCAAAACTTCAAAGAAATCAAAATTGTATCTATCAGGTAGAACATGGGACCAATATCAAGCGATGATTTACGAAGGTCAGAGATGTGACTTGATGCCATTGTACGCATTCAG
>WTIV01000191.1 GCA_011525095.1 Methanobacteriota archaeon | reverse complement strand
CAACATAAGGTCTGTCAGTATTTGTTCCTCCATCTCCTAGTTGGCCGTAGTAATCCGAACCCCAGCAAACCAATGAGTTGTCGTGAAGTATTCCACATGAGTGGTTGTATCCTGTTGCAATTTTGTTATTTTCATACATTGGGAATGCTGGATTTAGTTCTGAATTATTCATTGATGTCAAAACTATGTGTGCATGATCACTATCATCTTCGATGAAAATGAAGTCAACATCTCCATTGGAATGAACAACCATGTTAGCAACGTTTCTCGCTGGATATACATCGACACCTGGGCTAAAATAACCATTAGCGTTGTTTGAATATTGTACCTTAGATAAAACGCTTGTATGTATCGTAGCAGTATATACCTGTTCGATTTCATATGCAATATGAATAACGTCATTAGAATCTATAACTGCCTTAATTTCACATTTTTCGTCCACGCCGCGCGGGGTACACTTTGAGTGATATGCTGTTGAGTTAGTCCAAGTACCATTTTCTTGTGTATAGTGTGTTGTTGCGCCTGTATATGAGAAGGCATTCGAAACCCGGTTTTTGTGGTGCAAAAGGTGTACATTATCATTTGAATCAAGAAGTATCGAATCACTTGCTAGGTCGTTAACACTGTCGTATCTGTCGACTACCGTATCTGACCAAGTTCCACTCTGATTTGAAGAGTAGTGTATGACCATATCACCGTCAATCTCAACCCCCCACGATAGGTGAAGCGAATCATTTGAGTCAATTGCTAGAACTGCATGTCTGCCAAGACTATAACTGCTAGATGATGCATATGTTGAGTTGGTATATACTGTACTTACCGTCCATGAGCCATCTGTGTTGTTCGCAATTTGGACACTTCCCCTTTGGGCACTTGCCCCAGAATAGTAGTTACTGAAGGCAATGTGGAGATTATCTTGTGAATCAATCGCAATATCGCGAGAGGTCGTATACGAGGATGAAACTATCGAAATAACCCATGAACCATTTTCGTTTGTTGCATGTTTCAGTTCTGGATAGTTGCTTGTAGTGATGTCCAGAGCCGAGTAGGCAATGTGTACACTGTCATTTGAATCGATGGCAATTGAAGCCATTCCAGAAGCATTTTCTTCTATCGCAAAGGATTGCCAGGAACCGCTTTGATTAGTTGCATAAGTTAGGATTTTTGAAGCAGGGTAATACCGTTCAAGCAGGTAGACAATGTGAACATGGCCGTTGGAATCTACTGCGGTATCGAGTGACTCAAAACCATAAGGCAGAATTGTTGGATTTGTTGCTATCGCCTCTCCATATTCTATGCTTGACCAATCGAATGATAATCCAGCCCCGTAATCACTACGATAATCGCTGCCATACCATTGCCTGTATCTACATCTGTCGTATGGAATGTGATTCAGTGAGTTGCCAGAAAATGTGCACTCAATAGGGTTTGAGTAATCCTTACCACTGCTTCCCGAATTGCCACCAGAACTGCTACTAATTCCTACCATTGGGTCGATTTGGAACGAGATATCGTCTATTGGGTTCCCAATTCTTGCATCTATGCCAGACACGCTTGGTTCTATTGGATAGTAAGATGTGGCAAGCAAGACATTGCCTTGATATGTTGTGTTATTGATAACAGCATTTACAGTGTAACTTGCCTGGCTTGTCGGTGCAGTCGGTGTTCCACTGATCGTACATTGGTTGCTGTCAAAGTTTAGTCCCGCAGGAAGTGTGGGCGAAATCGTACAAACTGCCTCAGAGACTCTCTCTCTTGGATAAGAAACCTCAGCAGGTTGATATGCATACAAGTTGGTTTCAGAATAATACTCTCCACCAAAGAAAATAGTGTCGCCTGAAGCAATAACCATGGTTTGCTCTACATCATGAGAGCTTTGACTCGTAGGCGATGAAACAAATCCAGTTCTGTAAAGCGTTTCATTAGATGTATCGTAGGCGTATAGGTATGTCCCCTCCGTAACATACCCTCCCACTGGATTGTCGGTAGGTGGATTATTACCAAATGGTTGCGAGAGAAATAGTTGAATACCATAAAGTGTATCTCCTAAGACAACTGGACCGTTGCTCCTCCATTCAGTGATGACATCTTGATGATGCTTGTTTGGAGTCCAGAGTCTTTTTGTGTGTTGAGTTGTATCATCGTGGATATACAAACCACCGTCTCTGTAAAATAGCAATTTGTCACCAATAACGTTGAAATTATTCTCTCCATCGAACTTTTCAGGCTGGAATCCAGACCAATAAGAGTTTGAGAGGTCATCGCATCTGTAAAATCGCGTTACTTGCCAAACTGAATTGTTTGATGTATCATAAGCCCACAATTCTCTACTGTAAAATCCGTTTGAAGCAGTGAAATAAGCAGTATCTCCTACTG
>WTIV01000098.1 GCA_011525095.1 Methanobacteriota archaeon | reverse complement strand
CCTAATCCAAATGGAGGAAGAGTGCTTGTTGGAGATGGTGTTGCAAGCATGCTTGTGGTACTATGTGCGATGTCATGCACATCTAGAGTCGAGGGATTCCATCGTGGATTCAAAAATAGAATTTCAATATCTCCTTCAAACAGGAGTAAGTGGAATGGAAGCAACTCACTTTCAGATGAAGTAGAGGCAATAGCAAGAGATTTCTTGGGAGAAATGAATCGTGGTGGCCTTCTTGGAGAGCCCAACTTGATGTTAATGGAGAAAGATGGAATCTCTATTGGGATACGAAATTCTGGAACCCAAGCCAAGACCAATGTCTCACTAAGAGTCGCTGCAGGGATTGACCGCACGGCTGCTGTAGATGCAGTTGCTAAAATTTCTGAGTTGCTAAGGGATAGATTGCAAGACTAATCGTTCGCCAATTGATCTTCGTACTCTTGGCCCAACCAAGTTACCAATCCCAGGAGTACTGCAGTTGAAATCAACATCACTAGAAGCATCAGAGATGTTCCGCCTGCAAGCATCAAAACACCTGCAACAATCCATGCAAGGACAAGGTCGACCGCTCCAAAAATTCTCCAACCTCTTCGCAGCGTAACCACGCCAATTAGCCATGATGTAGTTGAGACTGCAAGTATCAAAACCATCATCAAAACACTGGTCTGTTGGTAGAATCCAAATGCTCCGGATGGAATCAATAAATGCCCTACCCAAAGACCGGAAGATATCCACTGCTGCTTATTTGTAACAACACAACTGATTGCAGAAATAAGTGCCATCATTCCAAGTACAATCATGAATATAGAAGTGGTTCCTTCCAAGACTTCTACCCATCCTCCTAGAGCGTTCCATGATATTGGAATGAATAATGCCAAACCAACCGGTACCGCTGGTTGAATCCATCTTAGGGAGTTCTTCATAGCGAAAACCGCTACCAAAATTCCGGCAATACCGAATGAAATTGAAATTGTCATGACCGCCCAAATAATACGGCCAACAGCCCCTCTGTGGTCGCCTAATTCTCGCTTAATTCTCTCAGATTCAACCCATTCGAATAGCAACACTGCAGCGATGAGGAATACCTCGAGAGAGATTACCGGCAATACCCATGATAACTCATCGCTGTAGGTTGGAGAGAGTTGAATTCTATCTATTCCCATCAGCGAAGTAAGTACTCTTGATATCAACAGAAGTAGAACTATTCCTTCCAGAACTGAAGGGATTCTTAGACCGAGGTCATTCCTGCCAAGCAGAGATATTCCTGCTAAGATAACAAGCGCACTAAGAAGGACTAGGATTTCCCATTGGTGCTCCAGTGCGACATTTGCATCTCCTAATCTACCTGCGATTTGGATTAATGTTAGACCAGCCATAGTAATAGCTACAGGGGATTCGATACCCATTATGTCTGGAAGTTGAAGATTAACTTGGTCAGCTCTCCAACGAGCGATTCCAATGAACAACACCGATATGAAAGACGCAACGGCGATTGCCGGTAGAGAATCTCCGCTGGTCCACGCAAAGAATATGCCAACGAGTATCGTAACGATGATGAACGATAACACGATTGTTGGTTTATGTTGAATATCTCCTACAACCAAGTCGTAATCTCCAGAAGAAGAACGGCGTTTGGAACGCTGCTGCTGCAATTCTGATAATTGCAACAATTCTGCATCAACCATTTTGATGTTTGAACTCGCAGAGGACTCTGTGATTTCATCCTGCAATTCTTGGCGTGCAAGATACTTTTGCAACCTCTCATCTCTTTGAGAAACCTGTTTCATTCGTGATCTTATCTCGCCTTGTGCGGCGAGCCAAGCCCCAGTAATAACGAAACTTATTCCGGCAAGATATAGGGTCAAATCATCCTCTAAACTGACCGCTGCAAGGCCAACTGTTACCAGCACTGCAATACTTGAAATTGCAGATGGTAGCAATTTCTCAAGTTTTGATGCTCTTGGTAGGTATAGTCCACCAACCGTCGAAATCGCTGCGATTGATGCAAACCTCAAATTTGTGACATCATTAGGAAAATTATCTCCGTAAGATAGGGGATTATTCAATGGTTCATTCAATCCAATCAACATTAACATAACCGCAATAAATCCTAAGCTTATGGTAATCAAATTACCAGGCATGATTGCTTGGTGTGAAATTTTCTCCCCTTCTGTAATACGTTTAGAATTCAACTCTGACCAAGAAATAATCAATACCGATGATACGCCCAATAGTACAATCCAAAATGCACCGAATCCAAATCTCCATTGTAATACTAGTGCTGCAATTGACCATGAAACTATGATTGTTCTAGGAGTCCCTTGATGCACATCCATTCGCATTGCTACAGAATGGTAAACCAAAATTAGACCCATTACAGAGACCATTCCATATGCAGGAATTATACCTGGATTTGTAATAAACAACATTGCCAATAGAATTGTGATGAAGCTGATATTCCACAACCTCATCATTCCACTATCTCTCATTCTTGCACTCAATTCAGACATGCCGACCAATCGACCGGCTAGATTCACACCGCTATCTCCGAGTTTGAAATTAAGCGGGATTTGAATAAATATCAACAAAATCAGGTATATGGATACGTCTAACTCTGCAAAGTTTGTCGGAATTATCTCTACTGAAATTAGTCTAGACTCGAGATTGCTTGCGAAGAAGAATAGCCAAATCCACGGAGCAATTGTTGCCGTTCCAGCAAGAGACGGTGAGTTCCTTTGTACTGCTAACACCGCCAATCCTACCCAAACAATTGCTTGACAGGATAGAAGAATCCTAGCTAAATTTTCATCTTCTGCAGGAATTAGTAATGTAAGAATAATCACGATTGCAATTGAGCCGATCCAAAGAACGTGGTCGGATACAGCGTGTTGATGATTCAAAATCGCTGCTGTGGTAATAGCAGCGCTAAACACTGCATAAATCGACCATGGTTCAGAGAGCGGCGAGTCGATTACACCTCTAACCATTAGAATTAGAATCGCTAGTAGAATCGGCGCTGGCCATAATGCGTATCTCTGCAACTTCTGCCAACTTTCTCCACGAACGACAAGATATGACGGTGTAAATGCCGATAGTAGGAGAATCAGTTGTGCCAGTGCATATCCTGTTTCAAGTCGGTTTGATGCGATTGCCAGCAATGCGCCGATCATACCAAGGCCAACAGAAACCGACCAAAGTCCAGGTTTGCCTAGACCCATAGCCTTGAACCCCGAAGAGAACCAATTTTCTGACCTAGCAAACTTAGTCGCAGTAACCGCATTGATGCCGGTTACACCAAACATGAGAAGGAAAAGGAGTAATTCGTCGCTAAACGGAGTTATCTCGATTCCAAAAATCAGCCAGTCATCACTGATTGCGTGCAATCCAATCCACAGATATGAAACTGCAATACCTAGTGAAGCCAAATTTCCAGAAGACCTCACATAAGCTAATCCGTGGAACAGCAATGTTCCAACCCCGACCATCACTGCAACTCCTTCTTGGCCGTATGTGCCACCTGCTGCAGAACCGATTGCAAGAAGCACTATCGTTGCTTGAGTTGCTATTGCATCTTCATCGTGGTGCTGTGCTATGCCGATATTGAGTACTACAAGGCCGAGCAGGGACGCGCCCAGTTCTGTTGTGCCAATCCAATCCCAAGCATACATCGAAATTGCTAGACCGTAGAGAATTTTCATGGAAATGATTACCCAGGTTACTCCAAGCAAATGCATACGCTGCTTAGGAATCCAGGTTTCTCCTAGCCACATTCCGAAACCGGCCATAGCGAATAATCCGATTGCTGAAATTGTGTTACTGAATATAGGAGACGTGCCGACAATTGTTCCAATGGCCGACCATACGACGATCATTGCGATCATTAATCCGTAATGTAGGCGCTTCTCTCCTTCTGTTGCATATTCTGTGACACTGTCGATTTCCGGGGCTTCGTTAACAGTACCATCTCTGTTGATGTTACTCACTAAATCGCCACGTGAGAATATCTCGGCAACTTCCCCAACTGCTTCATCGACTTGTTTCTCTGAAACTGTTTCTGATTCTTCTTCTACCTCATCCTCAAAAGCCGATTGAATCAAGAAATTATCGAGATTAATTCCTGAGGATTTTTCGAAGTTCCTTCTGGAGAGGATTTCATCTTCAGATTCCTTCTCCATACCTGAGGCTTCAATGGAAATTGATTTCAATCTCTCCCTTCGAGGTACAGTAAATTCGGATTTTAGCCATGTTTAGGTTAACCTCGAACCGCAAGGGACAAAGAGGGGCCGCGGGTCGACGAGCCATGGCGAATGTCGTAGGCGTCCCATCGGGCGACCTTTCTGAAAGTGGTATCGATACCGGTGCAACGGTTTATTGGAATTTAGATAACATTTCATTAATCGACTTAGCAGTCGAAAGAAAGGAAGGATTCCTTACATCTGAAGGGGCTTTAGTTACAGAAACCGGTGAAAGAACCGGTCGCTCTCCTAATGACAAATTCATTGTTGACGAACCAACAACCAACCAAGATGTAAACTGGGGAGATGTCAACATTTCCACAGACAGAGAAGTGTTCACCAGACTAAAGGCGCAGGTCATCGAATACCTATCAGCAAGAGAGTCGCTTTTCGTCCAAGATTTGTATTGTGGGGCTGAAGAAAGTGAAGCATTACCGATTCGTGTAATCAACCAAAATGCTTGGCATAATGCATTTGCAAGAAACATGTTTGTCCGCCCAACTTCTGAGCAACTAAAGACACACACGCCCCAGTTTACCGTGTATCACGCACCTCACTATGAAGCAGATGATGATGCTCTAAACTCCCAATGCTTCGTGATTGTGAACTACGAGCTTGGCGAGGTAATCATTGGTGGGACAAGGTATGCTGGAGAAATCAAGAAATCTATCTTCAGTGTAATGAACCTAATTCTTCCAAAGAAAGGAATCCTTCCTATGCATTGTTCTGCTAACACCAACGGAGAAAACACTGCTATCTTTTTCGGACTTTCAGGTACCGGTAAAACAACTCTATCTGCAGATCCTAAGCGGGCGCTTATCGGTGATGATGAGCACGGATGGGGTGCAAATGGCGTCTTCAATTTCGAAGGCGGATGCTATGCTAAACTGATCAACCTTTCAGAAGAAGACGAGCCTGAAATATTTGCAACTACAAAGCAAAAAGGTACGGTACTCGAGAATATCGTAGTAGACGGCGAAGGTGTTCCTGACTTCTTCGACACCAGCAAGACACAGAACACAAGAGGTTCTTATCCTATTGAAGCAATTGCAAACCGCACGCTTGACAGCAAAGGCGGCCACCCTCAGAATGTAATCTTCCTTACCTGTGACGCATTTGGTGTCCTACCTCCAATCAGCAGATTGACCGCTTCTCAAGCAGCATATCACTTCATTTCTGGTTACACTGCAAAAGTAGCAGGAACTGAAATTGGTGTTACTGAGCCTGAAGCAACCTTCTCAGCGTGTTTCGGCGAACCATTCATGCCAATGCATCCAGGTGTTTATGCAGACTTGTTATCTAGTAAAATGGCTGAGCACGGCTCTACTGCTTGGCTGATCAACACCGGGTGGTCTGGAGGCTCGTACGGTGTAGGAAATCGCATGAAGATCAAGTATACTCGTGCGATGTTGAACGCTGCTCTAGACGGTGACTTAGACGATGTTGAGTACGTAGTGGACGAGAGATTCGGATTCGAAGTTCCAAAGTCATGTCCAGGTGTTCCTGAGGAAGTTCTGATACCAAGGCAAACTTGGGAAGATGGCAATGCATACGACGCTACAGCAGACAAACTTGCTACTATGTTCAACAAGAACTTCGAGAGATATGCAGCAGGCGTTTCCGATGAAGTAAATTCGGCATCACCGAGTGTGGCTTAATCGGAATTGGTTACAATTCTGTGACTTCGCCAATCCGTACCTTGATAGTTGACTAGTGAGCAGGGAAACCCGTTGAGGGCCATGCGTACACGTACTTTCCTTCTTGCCAGCCTGATGATTTTGATGTCTGCTACACCAATTGTTGCAGCGGATTATGACAAAGAAATTGACCAATCAAAAGAAGTGAGTGAGAACCCAATTTTCGATTTTATTCCAAAATCAATTGACGAAGTTGGGCCAAGGGCTGACCTCGGTACATCTGGAAGAGCGCCTTGTCCAACGGTGCAAACCGACGGCGGTAGCGCGGGCGACACTGGAAATACCAGTGCTACCGCAAAGAGTCTAGGAACTGACCCCACAAACGGCCCAAGTGGAGTGAACGGTTGTGTTGATTCATCAGACTCCGAAGACCTATACGCAATTACAACAACCTCGGGCAAAGAAGTTGACGTCGAACTTGTCGTTCCATCTGGTGCTGATTTTGACCTCTATATTGTTGATGCTACCAAAACTACATTCTACGATTACTCGGAATATAATGACCCTCTGGAGCAGGTATCTACAGCCGGTACTGCATTGGAAGGAAATGCAACCACATTCTATGTATGGATAAACGCATACAGCGGCGACGGCACCTACACTCTTCGTGTATGGACCAACAATTCCACACCTAAGCCAGACATGACTATCTCGATGGTTGAATCTCCTCTAAAGGCAAAGGCTGGTGACACTGTCACAGTGAATTACACTGTTGAAAACCTTGCAAACAACTCGACTGCAACAACTGGTGCGTTTGATGTTTTCTTCATTCTTTCAACCGACACAACATACGACCAATTCGATACAATCCTCGATGATGTCTCGGTTGAAGCTGACTTGGCTGCTGGTGCAACACGAAATACTAGCATGAATGTCGTTATCCCTGCAAACATAACTAACGATTCCTACCATTGGATTGTTTGGGCAGATGGCTATGGAAACATCACAGAATCTGATGAATTGAACAATAACATGGCATCGCCCGATAAAATGGTGATTGGAGATGACTGTACCGATCTTCTCGGAGGAGTTCAGAATGATGCTGGTTTGGGTTCAGACGCTGGTAACGACCAGGCTAATTCTACGAATATGGGAAGCAACATCACCGCCACCTATACCGGATGTATGGATGGTGGAGACGGAGATGACGTCTATGCCTTTGACGTGCCGTCTGGTTATTTCTTGGAAGTAATGCTGGACGCAGAAGACCAAAATTCTGACCTTGATGTGTTCATCCATTATTCCAACGGCTCTGAAGTTGACCGTGGATACACTGCTTCATACCCTGAAACTGCAACTGCAAAGTTGACTGATTACGAGGGAGTTGGCGGAACATACTACGTCAACGTATCACACTATTCAGGCGTCTCAAACTACACACTGGACGTTTGGACCAACCAAAGCATTCCAGCACCTGATTACACGATTGATACAGTAACAAGCGCTGGAAGCGGTCAATTAGGCGACTCATTCGATGTAACGGCAGTGTTGGAAAACCAGGGAACTGTTGACGGGGTTTCAAACGTTGAATTAACCGCAATTCTATCCGTGAATTTCGGTGTTGATTGGTATGACCATGAAATCGGTTCAACGACCACAAGCGGAATACCAATCGATACAAACACAAGCGTTACCATTCCTGCAACAATTCCTGCCGATTTAATCGAGGGAGGTTACTACCTGTATGTAGTAGCAGATCAGGATGATTTGATTCTTGAGAGAGATGAGAATAACAACGAAGAAAGCAGAAATGGCCAATTTACCGTTGGTAATGCTGAGACTGCATGTGCTACACAAAATGATGCTGGCTTAGGAGGGGATGCTGATAATGACACTGCAAATCCAATGGATTTAGGCATGTACGCAGATGCTGAATATAGAGGATGTATCGATTCTAGCGACACTCAGGATTTCTACAAAATCACCCTATCAAGCGGACAGAACTTGAACATCAGTCTAGTTGACCCACCAGCTGGCGCTGTAGGAATTTCACTTGTTGATGCAAACGGTGTAGATATCGATACCGATGCTGGTTTCTTTGCTGACAGCGATGTCTCAACAATGGGAACAGCGTACGAAGGTGTTGCTGGCGATTATCTAATCATGATTAACCGTTCAACCTCATGGCTTGAATCTGGAGGTGCTGGAACTTACAGACTGATTATTGGAAACCCAGAAGGATACACTGCGCCATTCACTTGCACAGGACACTCTGATGCTGGAATCGGAACCGATGCGGGCTCTGACCTCTCAAATCCAATCATCCTAGGTACAAACCCAACACAGGGTGGTCAAGGATGTCTAGATGGACAAGATACTTCTGATTCTTACCAATTCAATCTAGAAGATTACAACAACGTACACGTGATGTTCTCAGCAGATCAAGACACACCGTTTACTGCATCGCTTTATGATGAAGAAAGTAACATGGTTGCTGGTTGGAATGGCACGGAGTGGATGTCGTTGGACGACTTGATGTACGAAGGTCAAGATGGAACTTTCACATTGGTTGTCGATTCTGCAGGAGGGGAAGGATACTACAATATCTCAATCAACACTCTACCACCTGCTCAAGCCGATTTGGCGGTAAGCAACCTAACATGTGGTGCTGAGATGATTAGTAACGAGGAATTGTTCTACTCCTTCGAAATCCACAACTTGCGTGGTCCAGCTGTTGGAGAATTCCAGTGGACTCTGGAATTGCTCAATGAAAATGGAGATGTTGTTGAAGAACTCGATTCTGCGACCTACAGCACATATTCCACATACGGCCAACTAGTTCTAGAGAGAGCATCTTCGACATTTATCAACGCTTCAGCACCAAGTGGTACATACTCTTGCATAATCATGGTAAACATGGACCAAGCTATCAATGAAATTGAAATCATTAACAACGACATGATGGGTGAAGAATTCACAGTCCAAAATGAAGAGGAACTTTGGGCAAACGATGTTGACAGAGATGGTTACAACACAACAGACGCCGGAGACGGAATCGTTGATGATTGTCCTGACAAGTACGGTGAAAGCTACGGAGACAGATACGGATGTGCTGACCTCGATGGGGACGGTTGGTCCAACTTGAACGATTTCGCACCACTTGATGAAAGCCAATGGGTCGATGAAGACGAAGATGGATTCGGAGACAATAGTTCAGGCTACCTCGGTGACCAGTGCCCAGGTGTAGCAGGTGTCGAAAACGGAGAAGGTGGTGACGGATGTCCACCTCCATTCGTAGACACTGATGGTGATGGCATACAGGATTCCGATGACGACTGTGATGCAACTCCTACTGGAGTCACAGTCGATGACAAGGGTTGTGAATTGGACACCGATGGTGATGGAGTCGTAGATTCTCTCGATGACTGTCCAGCAACTGCTGTTGGCTTAAATGTCGATGACAAGGGTTGTGAGATCACAGACAACACTGGCGGAACTGGCAATAACGGTGGTACTGACAATAATGGTGGCACTGACAACAACGGTGGCTCGGGAACAGGAGACTCCGGAGAGAAGTCTAGTGATTCGAGGGAAAGTTGAACCGATGTTGTAATGATCGGCGGAATTGGATTTGGAGTTGTAATCATTATTATTCTGTCACTTCTAATCATCAGAAAGGGACGTGGCGGAGACAACTTAGCCGGAGATGCATTTGCGAACGCAGCATTCGACCAACATATGGGTGGAATG
>WTIV01000127.1 GCA_011525095.1 Methanobacteriota archaeon | reverse complement strand
GAAGTTGAATGGATTGAACCCAAGTTTGAGAGAATCCTCTACAACGATGTCGCAGACGGCGTGATTGCAGGTGATGTTCTAAGGAATGCAACGCAGATGGCTGGAATCAATTCTGCATGGAACGCATTGGACGGGACTGGAATAATCGTTGCAGTTTCTGACACGGGGCTAGACAACGGTGTCAATAATACTAACATGCATCCTGATTTCAAAGACCACATAGTCGGAATACACTCCTATGGAATCACACCAAGCGTACAAAGTTGGGTAAATGCACCCTACAATGATGGCGCATCTGACGTGGAATCTGGACACGGCACTCACGTTGCAGGTTCAGTATTGGGTGATGGAACACAATCTTCAGGAGCAATTACTGGAGTTGCTCCTGAGGCTAGATTATACATGCAAGCAACTCAAGTATACACAGACTGGACTACAACTGCTGAGAATAGTTTCGGCTACACAGATGGTTACACACTGCTGGGAATACCTGATGACCTCTCTGTAATGTTCGATGAGGCTGCCGTAAATGGTTCGCACATTCACACCAATTCGTGGGGTGCTCCAGTAGCAGGACAATATAACGCGAATGCAATGCAGGCTGACTATTCTGCAAGAAACCATAGTGGGATGTTGATATTGTTCGCTGCTGGTAATTCTGGAGTTGATTCGAATAGCGATGGTGAGATTGACGACGACAGTATTGGCTCTCCTGCAACATCAAAGAACGTTCTAACAGTGGGCGCTTCTGAAAATGATAGAGGGACCCAAATTTCAAGCGAATGGGGACCATGGTTCGGTTATTCAACAGACCCAATCAAGTCTGACAAGATTGCAAACAATACAGAAGGAATGGCTGCATTTTCAAGCCGTGGACCTGTAGATGATGGACGGATGAAGCCTGACATCTCTGCCCCGGGTACGTTCATTCTTTCAACGAAAAGTAGGTCTACTACACAAACTGGCTGGCTAGCCCACTCCAACACTGATTACACATACATGGGAGGAACGAGTATGGCTACGCCTCTAACCGCAGGCGCAGCTGCTCTACTATACCAACACCTAGACGACAATCTTGGCCACAGCGACCCAACTAGTTCTCTGCTCAAAGCGATTATTGCAGCAAGTGCTAGAGACATGGCTGGCCAGTATGGTTCTTCGACGAATGGTGCTGGAGAAGCAGCTCCAAACTACCACGAAGGTTGGGGCCTTCTTGACTTGGACAGAGCAGTAAACACTTCTTGGGTAGACAATGAATCTGTAAATACCGGTGATTCAAGAGCATGGAAATTTACAGTTCCAAGCAGCGCTCCTGACCTAAAAATTGCAGTCGCTTGGACCGACCCAGCAAGCACACCTACCGCATCTGTGAATCTTGTCAATGACATCGACTTCGCTGTGAAAGACCCAAGTGGCAACTGGGTAGAATACGGAAATAACCTTGACAACCTGATTGGAACTACGATATCCAGCCCTGCTGCAGGTCAATGGGAAATACACGTAAATGGAACAAACATTCCTACGGGACCGCAGCATTTCGCTATGGTAATCGATGCACCTTATTCGATGATCAACCTCTCTGCAGATGCTGATGGTGATGGATTCATCGACACACTCGATGATTGCCCGAACACTAGCGGCACCTCAACACAAGACAAAACCGGATGCCCCGATGGCGACGGCGATGGATGGTCAAACGTCGGTGATGAATTCCCTAACGAAGGAACTCAATGGGCTGACGCCGATAGTGACGGATTTGGAGACAACCCAGGTGGACTAAACCCAGATTCATGTACATCTGTAGTAGGAACTTCCAGTTCAGATAGATACGGTTGTCCCGATTCTGATTCTGATTCATGGTCTGACCCAGACGGAGGTTGGACTGCAATACAAGGTGCTGACGCTTGTCCTTCTACGTGGGGCAACTCCACCCTCGACAGAAATGGCTGCTTAGATGAAGATGGAGATGGCCAATCAGACCTAAACGATGCTCTGCTGAACGATGATACTCAATGGCTAGATACCGACGGAGATGGTTACTATGACAATGCCAATCCAGCAACCGACTGGGACGATTGTCCAACAGTCTGGGGCAACTCTACAGTTGACTTACAGGGTTGTGTAGATACCGATGGAGATGGCGTTTCAGATACAAACGACCCTTGGCCTAACGACCCAACGAGATCTATCGACACCGATGGAGATGGCTTTGCAGACAGCGATGATGATTGTCCAACCGTTTGGGGTAACTCTACTCAAATCGTCCAAGGTTGCCTCGATGCTGACGGCGATGGATGGACTGCCAATGATGATGCCTTCCCTAATGACGGCACACAGTGGAACGATACCGATGGCGACGGGTTTGGAGATGAGCCAACCGGCAATTACGC
>WTIV01000082.1 GCA_011525095.1 Methanobacteriota archaeon | reverse complement strand
GTACAAATCAACGCATCCGTCAGCGTTATAATCGGTGGAGAAGAATACGTTGGAGGGACTGACCAGTCGAATTCTTTCCTTCCAGCAGGTGAGGGGACACTGAATATTGACGTCGGTGTAGATGCGGGTTCGATTTCCTCATCGAGTAAAATCGAAGTAATTCTCTCCGCCCAAACCGTTGTATTTAGCGTACCAAACACAGACGCAGGATTGACTTTCATCTGGGGGGGCAGTGAAGATGATTCTTCAATAACTGGAGACATCCCACTCGTTGATTTGATTATTGAAGAACCTGTCACTGAAGGAATGGATGTTTACATCTCAATGATTGTTGCATCACCATTTGGTCAAATGACCGCTGCACACGCAGAAAGTCTCAGTGTCAGCGTAAATAGCGGAGTGGTATCCGGAGACCCAATTGTAACCAGTAGCGGTGATTATGTTAGATTGACATGGACTTGGACATCTACTACCTCGGGCACTCAAGACATTTCTGTTGCAGGTAGTATTCAAATTCAGTCTGGGACTCCAATTCTGACAGGTTCTACAACTTTCAGTATAGAAACCGTCGACACAGGTTCCAATACCGGTGGTGGTTTCTATCCTACCGAAGAACCACTACGTTCTGATGGAGGAGGTTCCAAGTTAGTTGCAAGTATAAGCATGGAACTTGATAGAACTGATGAATTTTTGACACTGGAACGTAAGATAGACCTAACGATTGACGGTGAGATGTCTTACTGGATGAGGTGGGGAATGGACAACATTGGTTCCGATGACTCATCACTTTCACAACCGTTACGAATCTTCAAAGCTGGAACTGTTAGTGAAGAAGACAGAAGAAATCGCATGATCGATGATGTTGAAAGAGCAGAATTTGAGAGCCAAATGGTCAATTTGGGTGTCACATACATGAATGACGGCATGGCGCTTGAGCTTGAGGAATTAATTGGAAATGATGTTCAAGACCTAGAGAGAATTTCATTCTCAGTGGATCTGCAAGGTAAGAAAAACGTTGTACCACATCCTCTTACTTTGTCAATAACCACTCTTGAGATAGTAGAAGAGAACAAAGAATCTGTGCTCCTAAGAAATTTCATTATCGTTCAACCAACACCTATCTGGTCAAGTATGGATATGAGTATAAGCATAGACACCGGAATGATGGCAAGCCTAACTGGAGCTAACGTAAAGGGTGAAGATTCTATTGACATTTCCCAGAGGAGAACACCTCTAGGAGAGACCATTGAGATTAGTGTTGAGAATCTCAAACCCAGTGCAACTTTCTCATTCAGTGCTTACCCAACAAGCAACTTGTTGAATGCTCCTCTGAGCCTATCACTGATTACCTTGGCAATAGTTGGCGGAGGAATGTGGTTTGCATTTACTCTAACCAAGAACAAGAGGCGTGGAGCACTTTGGATTGAAATGATTTTGATTCCTGTCGTGCTTCTTGCACTATTCCTAGGGTACAATCCATTCACTGTCGGAGCTGTTGCAGGAATTTCAGTAGCGCTATGGACAATCACTGCAATAGCCAGCCCTAGAAAGAAGGGAATACCATCTGAATCGAATCCTATCGCATTCCCGGTTATTGAGTGCCCAGCATGCGGAACACCGAATTCAATAACAACGGATGAAAGGCCATTCAGACTTCCTTGTGAAGGGTGTGGCAGGGTTCTGAAGATTGTAGAATAATCAAAAATGACCTTTCGTGATAAGCCCATCAAGGATGGTGCTTGCATACACTTTTGCTTCTGTTTCATCTTGAGGCCACTGGCTTTGAGCCTGATGTAATTGACTTGCAATGTCAATATCGTTACCTGGAATCATGGCTCTATGCCAAACCAGTTCCTCTAAACGCATTGTTGAGATTCCTTCAACCCTTAGGGATGGAAGGACCAATTCGCTAATTGCCGAACTTCTTTGTTCAATATCCATCTTTGGCCAACTTCTTTGCAGACGGTTCAGCATCATCTTTGAGAGACCTGGAATCATACTAACCTCAGGACTAGGAACTTCTGGGAGGGGCCTTATCTCGATAGAACCTTCGTTATCGAGGTGGTCTCTAAGTAATGACAACACTGGGTCGTAGTTAGCATCTGCACCACTGCGCAACCAACTACCTGCAATGGCCAGTGGTCGCTGTTTGCGGACCCTTGCTCCATCAGGAGAAAGAATACCCGCTAAGGCAGCACACAATGCAGTGCAATCCACAGCACCATTGTGTGTTCTTGAAGAGTTTGGAAAGTTTAGACTCACAGAAATTGGGACAATTTGGATGTAATTTTCTTCAATCTGTGTAGCACTTTGTGTCTCCTGAAAAGGACTGATATGTATTACTAAACCCTCTACATCTGGTATAGTTTCCTTATTGTCTCGACTAACATGTTTC
>WTIV01000122.1 GCA_011525095.1 Methanobacteriota archaeon | reverse complement strand
AGGCCAGCATCTGGGTTGACTACTACCGCTAGGCGCATAACCACGGCCAAAAATTCACGATACATCAAACCGATTATGTATTGATTCAACCAAGGCCTATCACATGGAAAGGCGAGTTGATGACCTAAGTTTCGAAGGGGCTTGGAAAAATCAAGTCAAAGAGGAACAAAAAGAGCAGGCGCCGGCCGAACAAAAAGAGGTGAAAGTCCACGAGGCGCCAGCATTCCGTGGCCAAAGAGATGTTGTCGAAACAAGAACAGAAATTCGAATGGCCACAAAACAACAACCCGCTCCAGAAAAGAAGGAAGTCAATGTTGTAGCCGAAGTTTCTTCAAAAGAAGGCGATGACTTCGATGTCGAGTGGTAAACAAACAATACTCACAATATCCAATCTACAAGCGACCTTTAATCGTCAAGGTGAAAGGCAAAAGCGCCCCCGAAGGGGGCGGAGGCACATCGATGTCAATGATTTCAGTCACCCTGCCGGATGGTTCAGTTAACGAATACGCATCCGGCATAACGGCAGGAGAAATCGTGATTGATATCGAGGGAAGAAAGCACGACTGCGTCGCTGCACTCGTTGACGGTGAGCAGAAAGATTTCTCCTCTGAACTCGACTCTGATTGCTCGGTAGCGGGCATTTCTGGGTTCAGTGATGATGGTATTCACATTCTTCGCCACAGTGCTGCGCATCTTCTTGCGCAAGCGGTTACATCTCTCTATCCAAATGCAAAGCCTACAATCGGCCCCGCTATCGATCGAGGATTCTACTATGATTTCGCCGATCTAGAGGATTTTGGCGAAGCAGAATTGAAGGGTGTCCAAAAGAAAATGCATGAGATAGCAAGAAGAAACTTGACTGTCGAGCGAGTCGAATGCACGGATTCTGAATTGAATGATTTGTTCCAAGCAAACCCATACAAAATCGAGATCATTAATGACAAACTAGAGGACGGAGATAGTTCTACAATTTACCGTCAAGGTGAATGGTACGATTTGTGTCTTGGACCTCACGTACACTCTACTGCCAAATTGATGCATGTTCGCCTTACATCGGTTTCATCCGCATTCTGGAGAGGCGACCAAAGTCGAGAAAGGCTGACACGAATTTACGGAATTGTCGAGCCTACAAAAGACGCTCTGAAGGCTACTATGTCAGCGATTGAGGAAGCCAAGAAAAGAGACCACAGGAAGTTAGGCAAAGACTTGCAATTATTCCACGTTGACGAAGATGTTGGCCAGGGACTCATTCTGTGGACACCAAGAGGTGCAGTTGTGCGAACTTGCCTGCAGGATTTCATTTCCACACACCTCACTCGCCAAGGTTACCACCAAGTCTACACTCCGCATATTGGAAAACTAGACTTGTATCGAACCAGTGGCCATTTCCCCTACTATCAGGATTCCCAGTATCCTCCTTTGGTTGAAAAGGATATGATGGCTAAGTTAGCCAACGAAGGATGTACATGTGGCGAATTGTCCAACATGATGGCTGCTGGTGATATCGAAGGATACATGCTCAAGCCAATGAACTGCCCTCACCACATCAAAATCTATGCTTCACAAGCACGCTCCTACAGAGATTTACCACTCAGACTAGCAGAGTTTGGAACCGTTTACCGTTGGGAGCAGTCGGGAGAAATCTCTGGAATGACAAGGGTCAGAGGATTCACTCAGGACGATGCACACCTATTCGTAACGGAAGATCAAATTGCAAACGAGGTGCTGGGCTGTATCGAACTTGTTCAGGTCATTTTCGAAGCATTGGGGATGACAGATTACAGAGTCAGAGTCGGTTTGAGAGACCCTGACTCGAGTAAATACGTCGGTGCAAGCGAGAAGTGGGACCTTGCTGAAGACGCATGTAGACAGGCTGCAAGCAGCCTTGGAGTTAATTGGTCTGAGGAGCCTGGTGAGGCTGCATTCTACGGCCCTAAGATCGACTTCGTAGTAAAGGACGTAATCGGTCGTGAATGGCAACTAGGAACAGTTCAGGTTGACTACAATCTGCCCGAGAGATTCGACTTACAATACAAAGGAAGCGATGGAGAAATGCATCGACCGGTCATGATTCACAGAGCACCATTTGGTTCGATGGAAAGGTTCTGTGGAGTTCTTATCGAGCACTTTGCTGGTAAATTCCCTACTTGGCTTGCACCAACTCAAGTTCACGTGCTAACAATTTCAGAAAAGCAGGTAGAATACGGAAGAGAAGTTACTGCTAAACTCAAGGCTGCTGGAATCAGAGCTGATTTGGATGATGGAGACCACACAATCGGAAAGAAAATCCGAATGCACAGAAAGTTCCAGCCAGCATACATGCTTATTTTGGGAGATGATGAAACCGAAAATAACACCGTTTCAATTCGTGCAAGAAACGGCGACCAAAGAGCAGGTGTGGAGTTTGACTTATTCTTAGATGAATTGTTGAATGAAATAAACACCAAGAAAGCCTCACCATCCTTAGTTCCACCAAAAGAAGAGTGAGGCAAACGCATGGGTATAGAGTTAGTTAGCGGCATAGACGGTATGGCAATTCTTGCCGTAACGCTTTCCGCCGTAATCTCTTACCTATTCCAAGAGTTCATTATTCCCAGAGGTCTTTCCGGGCTGCAAGTTGCATTCCCTACCGGGCCTAAACGCTACGAGGTACACACGGTTACTGCGACTAAAGAAGAAGCAAAGAAACTGCTCAAAACCAAGGGCATGCGTAATGGCCTAACGGTTTACGTAATGGCTTTGACAGGCGCTATTTTGCTAGGCATGGAATGGCTGTTTTATCAAATGGATTTGACTGAAGGATTGCATCAAGTTTCTCTAGCCATGGCACTAATTCTGATTATCGTACCAGCTATGATTTCAACCGGAGTATCGATGAGCACTCAAATCGTTAATCGAACAGGAGGACGAAGAGCGACATTGCAAGGTGCGAGTACATTCAGGAATGGTGTAGGCGTATCGATTACTATTCTATGGTTTACGTCGCTCATCATGCTTTGGTACATCATGTATTTTGCAGAGGTTGAATTTGACAGAAGACTTGCTATCACGGGTTGTTTGGCTTTCGCCCCAGGCTTCATCGCCTACGGGAGGGTAATGGGATCTTCTTGGACCGCGCTAACGGAATCAAGCAGACAACTCTCCAAGGGTGAACCTTCCGCGTTTTACCCTTACAAACCACCAGCAAGGAAGCAATTCGTCTCAACCCTTGTCTGGATTAATACGGCAGCGATGCCATTTATTGCCTTCAACACATTTGTTTCGCTAATCTTACTCGGTATAGACCCAACGATGTTCGAACATTCAGAGAGAGTTCTAGACCTTCCTGAATATCGCCCACAATCGTCGATTATGGAAGAGGGAGGAGTGATTGGATTCTACGCAATTGAGCTATTTTCACACATCTCTGAGCCCGGAATTAGGGTTCCGCTAGTAACTATTGTACTGCTGTTTTTATTGCTGAACGTAGCCATTGTAGGATTCTTATTCGTCTATGAGGTTGCAAGAATTCTGTTCCTAGATATTGCTGACGTTTCTGGAAAAGGAGGTATACGCCTAGCAGATTCGCGTCTTTTGCGAAGTGAAAGGTCTCAGCAAGCGAATGTTCTGAACTTCTGTTTCACAGGTTTCGCTGGCCAGTCAATGTTGTTGCTCGCTCTTGCAATGTTGACATTTTGGGATTCGCAATACCTTCCACAAGGCTCGCAGTGTGGCTCATGGCAGGATTCAATTTGCCAAGTTATCAGAAAAGATGCATTAGAGGAAATGACATGGATGCTCGCTTCAGGTGGACAAGTTGTTTTCCTAGGCATATGGATTATGTCAAGAAGAACGGGTCAGAGATTGGATGACATTTCATTCGATGCAATGGCTAACCAAAAGAGAATACAATTGGAAGCGATTGAGCAAATGATTTACCGCCAAGGTGAAGATTTCAGACAACTGATCAAATCAGACAATTGGTCCAAGGCCATGGAGAAAATGGAATTGCTATACGAAGACCATGGCGAAGAAAGCATCGAAGGTCTCTCTTTAGTTCGCAGAACTGAAGCAAGTATGGAGATGCTGATGGGCTTTGGAAGATGGGACCAAGCTGAACAGGTTGCGCTCTCTTTCCTCGCTTTAAGGGCAGGAAGGACCGCGGAAATCGCTAGAGTCATTCTAGCAGCAGCATCACTGGCTCAAAGAGACATTCCGGAAGTAATTCCTAGACTGGAATATCTTGCAGATGAAGACATTGAGTCTGCTAGGCTAAAGTGGGTAACTTCCGTGCTAGACCCTTCAGTACCTTTGCCTAAGTCGGTGCGGCCACTATTGCGCGTCGATGGACTAACAAAGCGCAATATCGACCTCTTGAAGAGATTTAGAGATGGCATCCCTGCAAGTGATATTCCATGGAAGTATAAACCTGCATCAAAATTGCACATACTAGGAGACATCGCAAGATTCAGAATATGGTCGCAACCAGAAATAGCCTTGGACAAACTCGAAGCTTGGGTAAAGAAAAATGACATTGACATGGATGACTGGCCACATGGCCAAACCGCAAGAGCTCTGCTCTACATCGATAGAGGAATGAAGGCAAGTGCGATAAATATCGTTGAAAAAGCGATGAAGAAGCATCCAAGACATCCGCATTTGCGTAGGCTAGCAATCTATCTTGCGACGAAAGGCGAACTAGAATTACCTGAATCTGAGAAAACTGGATTAATCTGGGCCGATACAATGGATGGCGACTGGGAAAAGAACTGGCAAAGTTCTCACAACGTAGTCGCTGCACCAGATAATAGAACTAACATGATGAAGATTCATACTTGGTTCGCAAATGCTTGGACAACTAGGCGAGAAACCACAACAAAGAAACTAGGAAAGAAAGGATGGAAGAAGGCTGCTTGGCCAAACCCACCATTCGCAAATTACCTAATCATGACTGGAATTATTACCACAGTAGGTGGCGTACCAGTCGACTTAGGTATGCCGGGATGGATTGATTTCGAGGCCTGTGAAAAAGCCGAGTTGTTTGATCTGTAATCAAAGCAAGTTGTCTACTAGTCCCTCGATTTCCTGAGTCTTACCACAATATCTGCATCTCAACTCAAGTGGTTCTCTATTTGTTACAACCAACCTGTGTGGCAGAGGCTCTCTTGGATTGGTTGTAATACAATTGGAGAAAGTGCACCTCGCTACATTAACAACCTCATCTGTGAGGTTGATCTCTAATTTCTCTGCGACCGAATAAGCACGAATAATTGCAACAGATGCGTCTGGAGCTACCAAAGCAAGTCTATCCAACTCATTTTGAGTCAATTCTCTATCCTCAACTTTGATGATATCTTTGCCACCCATCTTCTTTGATGGAACATTCATTACAAGAGAGACTGGGTTAGACATGTCACCTTCAATACCCAACATCTTGAGAACTGAGAGTGCCTTACCAGCAGGAACGTGATCGATTACTGTACCATTCTTAATCGCGGTTACTCTTCTCATATTCGCTTCTTGACTCATAGTACCACCCCTTCTTTGGTAACATCCTCAGGAACTTTTACTCCAAGTAGCCAACACATCAGTGCCATTCTTGCAACCACTCCATTGAATGCCTGCTCGAAATATCTAGCGTGCCTGGTTGAGTCTACAGATGGATGAATTTCGTCAACCCTCGGAAGTGGGTGCATGATAATCATGCCAGCCTTAGCACCATCTAGATCACTGGCTTGTAATTTGTATGCGCCTGCAACCTTTGCGTATTCATCCTCGTCTGGGAATCTCTCTTTCTGGATTCGAGTCATGTAGATGACATCAGCATTATCAATCTGTCCAAGCAGGTCATCGGTTTCAACGACTTCAGCTCCATGTGCTTTCAAGTCAGCAACGATTTCTTCAGGCATCCTTAAACTATCAGGTGAAGCAAACGTTACATTGCAACCGAATCGAACAAGAGCGTGAGATAGCGAGTGGACTGTTCTGCCATAGCGAAGATCTCCTGCTAGAACAACATTCAATCCTTCTAGAGTACCATGTGCTTGTCTAATTGTGAATAGGTCAAGCATTGTCTGTGTTGGGTGATGTCCAGCACCATCTCCACCGTTTAAGATTGGAACTCTTGCACTGTCACAAGCATACTGTGCTGCACCTTGACGTGGATGGCGCATAGCGATAATGTCGGTGTATCCATCCACCATCTGTATTGTATCGAATAGGGTTTCTCCCTTGACAACCGAGGATGTCTTGACGTCCCCAAGGTTCACAACATCTCCACCCAGTCTCTTCATTGCAGTTTCAAATGACATGCGAGTGCGGGTAGATGGTTCGAAGAACAAATTGCCTAGTATTCTACCTTGCAATAGAGGGAGATAGAGTTCACCTCTAGCAACAGGAAGTAACTTTTCAGCATCATCAAGAATCGAGATAATCTCGTCGTTAGTAAGGTCGTCCATGGTGATTAATCCGGGCATAACTCTCCCCCTTCCCTACGGCTTGTGCCAATGACGACCTTGAACATATGGGCGCGTGATTCCGCTTTCTTGATGTGGTATGGATTCCTCCTAGGTTACATGCGCAGGGTTTTGTTGCTAGTGTTTTTGCTATTGGTTCCAGCGGCATGGGCCGAGGAAGGCAGCACTTGGGTGGTAGAAATAGAGGACCCTTTTGGAAACCCTATTCAAGACTGTGAAATCACATTAACAGAGCCTTGGACAGGTGCAGTTATTGACAATCCAGGCAAGGGTATGTACCAAGCCAGAGCGACATGTGAGGGATATGTCGTCATGTGGCACCCACCTGTCCCCTCATCTCAAACAACCATTGTGCTACAGGCTCATCCAATAATCGAAGATCTGTTTACTGTAACTGGCGCACACACCATGCAAGCTTTGGGTACCGACTGGGAAGTAGAGGTCAATGATGGCCCGGTGGATGCTCCGAGCGGTATACCGGTTGTATTGCTTGGAGAAGGAGGCTCTGAAACAAGAAATAGCCAATCTAGCATTACGATTCCAAATGCCACCACTACTTATGGAATCCAAGGAAATTATTCCTCTAACATAACGGTAAAGGCTGTACATACCGGCACTGGGACAGTCGTTGCTTGGCAAGACCAAAACATAACTGTGGGTGAATACGGAGGCGGATGGGCTGCAAGGGCTTTTGACAAGGGGATGCCGATTGGGAACACAACTTGGCCTCCTACCTCTGAATGGCTCAATGAACAATTAAACGCTAGTGCAGTACATGGCTTTGCGGAAATTAACTTTACTTCAGGCCTTCAGCCAAATGAAAACATAACAGGAATTTGGCATGCCAATCACATCTTCAATACCGGTCTTGGATTACCTTTCATTCCAGGAGTTAGTGCTGGAATTGAAAGCCAAGTAAATCGATTCTTGGGAGGTGATGTATCAGAACTCAATTCGTTGCTTGAATCAATAAACTACCACAACGGCAAGCATTCTCTATGCTGTTTAATCGATGATTCGGCAGTGATTTTTTCAAATCTAAACATCGTTTCAGAAATCGATTTCTCCAGCGGTTATTGGGGATGGAATGAATCGGCCGAAATTTCAGCCCAGCGCTCAAGCATCAACCTATTACGACTCGAGGTCCCATTCCAAAACGACATACGTCAATCAACACCCCTCACTGTTGTTACCGATGGAGGATGGCAATACCTGTCCAGTCCGCTAAATGAGTGGATTGACGGTGAACCAAACAATTTCACTCTGCAAAGAGATGAAACCTCGATTTCTGGATATTACACGATAACATTAGGGCAAAATAGTGCTCCTGTTGTTTCAATCGGTGAAAATACAGCATTGCCTTGGGAGAGTACCTCATACAACTTCACAGCAATAATCGATGACGCACCACTTTCAGCGCATATCTGTGAATGGAATATTTCAGGATTAACGTCTAATCTTGAAGTTGACCTAACAGCTTTCTCAAAAGACTCACAGTTGCCGATATCTGTCACTTGCACGGACGAGGGTGGATTGAACGGGACCCTCTCAACTTCCCTAGTTCTGGACGGCGGGCATCCGATTCTAAATTCAACAGATCAAGTCATCGAAATTGCTCCAGGATACTTTGAGTTTGATTTAGACATAAGCGACGACCATGACGATGATCTAGACGTATACTGGACAAGTAACAAATCAGATGATTGGTGGTATAACGGTAAACTTCTCCAAACCTCATTTAGTGCTGATTCTAGTCTTAATTCGATTTATGATAACATAAGTGAGAGACACAAACAAAGGAATCAGGTAGAATACTGGTTAGCTGCTGATATTACTGATGATGTAGGCCACACAACTTCGGGGAATTGGACAGTGAAATTAATCGACAATAATGGTCCAGTTATTATTGCTGAAATAGAAAAATTAGATGCGGACGGAAATTGGATTGAGGCCCCATCTGTAACCCGTCCAGGAGAATCTTTGAGGCTCAATTTAACACAAAGTTTTGATGACCATACTTCAATTGATAAAATTAAATTTTCAATTAATATTTTAGGGCAAGAATATACCGATTTATCATGGTTAGAGGTACAGTATTGGGATCTGCCAGACTTCGCCGTAGGATACCATGAAATCAACGTTGCAGGTTTGGATGAGAATGGTAATTTAGCAGGCCATACTTTTGGTGTTGCAATAGCGCCTCCAATCGCTAGGAATCTAGAGGTTATTGACATACAATCTTCAACAACTGATATCGAACCTGGAGAGAATCAGTTTTGGATCACGGTTCAAAACAATGGAGCAAGCACCACAGAGTTCATTCTGTGTAGTGACGACGTATGTGTCGATTCAATAATTGGACCTTCGAGTTTCTCACAAACTACTACGACAATTGTCACTATGAAAGTAGACATGGACTGGTTTGAGACCTTCTCTGTAGAGTTATCATACCTAGACGATTCCAATCAGACTGTTGTCAAGTATTCAACTAGCGAATATAACTCTGGCATCGGATTTGGTGGTCTGGAATTATTTATTGTCGTAACTTTAGGTATTTTGGGTATTGTTTGGGCTAGGTCACGCAATGAACCGCGATTCTGATATGATAGAGCACAGGTGGGTTCGTTATGGATGGCTTTGTTGATTTGGAGGAAGCAATCAAAGCGGAGTCCAAATCTCGTCTTGATAAGGTCGAGAAACTTGCTGGGTTATCCGCACTTGTGCTGCTCAGCGCTGCGGTTTGGTTGGCTTGGCCAACTCTGAAGTCAGGTATTGCAGGAAATTCACTGAATTCTGACTTAATGTATGCATTGATTATCATTGCATGGGGAATCTTTGTTCAAGACTTGGGAATAATGGATAAGAAATCTAGGTCTAGAATCGGAATCATAGCAACGGTTGCATGGCTTCCTATGGCCGTAGTCGCGCTTTCAAACTTTGAAGGGGATATTTCTGAATTAATCGGTATGTCAATCCTGTTGATTGTTTCATACGCGCTTTTTACAACAAGTAGAGAGATACTGCAAGGCGATGTCGCTGTCATGAAATTCAGGTCGGTAATGGGAGTACTAGGATTTGTCCTATCTGCTTCCCTCCTTACCACGGTGAGTTTTGATGACACATCTGCTTATCTCCAGACTGGGATTTGCGCAGTAGCTCTTTCGTTAATCCTCAGCGATTGGTTTGGTAATGATGACCAAAGAGGTTTGAGAAAGCAGTTTGATGCGAGACTGAACAAATTGGAAGAAAGAATTTTGAT
>WTIV01000105.1 GCA_011525095.1 Methanobacteriota archaeon | reverse complement strand
ACACGTATGATAGAAGAATTAGCAATTAAGGGCAGACATGCACATGTTATTGGACCGAGACCAAAGCCTGTTGTTGAGCCGGTTTCACGGCTGGAAATCACTGTCCTTGCCATTCAAGGTGGATATATCGATGGATGAAGTCATTGTTCACAAATTTGGAGGTTCTTGCCTCAGAGAAGGCAAGGATATCGACCGGATAGGTGAGATAATCAAAAGTCATCAAGGACGCCCTTTGGTTGTAGTATCTGCATTGTGGGGAATGACTGACCGTCTGAAAAGAGCCGCAAATGAACCTAGGTATGCAAACAGATTGGTTCAAGATTTAATTTACCAGCATTTGAGATTCGCTCCTGGATTAGATGAGGGGCCGTTCGCTGATTTTTTTCAAAAAGTAATTACAGGAATTTCAAAAGAGTTGCTAAACTACACAAGTGGTGAAAAATCACTGAACTCGGAGAACTTAATTCTAGCAGCAGGTGAAAGACTCAGTGCTCTTGCAGTAGCACACCGTCTAAGGCAGAATGGATTTGCGGATGCTCACCCTGTTGGAGCAGAAGATATTGGATTAAGACTCAAAGGTGTAGGTCGTGCCAAGGAAATTGACATCATATCTTCCAAGCAGCAACTTGACATAGAGAGTTTGGTAGGTATTCCTATCTTAACCGGGTGGTTCGGTGAAGGAGATGATGGAAATATCGCACTGTTGACGAGAGGAGGTTCTGACCATTCTGCAGCGGCGTTTGCAAACTTAACAAATGCAACAAAATTGATTCTTTGGAAGGATATTGATGGAATCAAACGACTGAATCCAAGATGGGGAATCAACACACCTACGATACCATACCTAGGATATGGGCAAGCTGCTGAACTTTCCATGCACGGGACTCCAATTATTCACCCTGCAACCGTTCTGCCATTGGTTTCAGAGGGTATACCAATAGAAATCAAGAATTTCCATGACCCTGAAGGAATAATTTCTACCACTATTGGCCCGGATGTAGACAATAATACCACTGTAGCAATTGGATGTCAGCCTGGTGTAGCGGTAATTACTGATGATAAGCCACTTAGTAGCGAATTGTTGGCTGAAATCGAATACCATGGAATTACTCCATGGTCTATGAACTCAACGCCGGAGGAAATGAAAATCATCATGCCATTGCACGATCTACACCTAATTGAATCAAAAATTAGCGGTAAAATCGTTCACAAAACTGCAATTATTTCTGTTATTGGAAAATCACATATCCCGATAGAACACGAACTTGTATCTAGAAACGAATACGGTACTAGACTGATAGTTCAAACAGACAAACTTCAGGAAACAATTAGTGAACTGTATCACTCTTTGTTCTCTCGCCAAGACTGTAGGTGAGTTGGTAAGTCCAAAGCGAATAGAGCACCTACAACGACGAATACAAACAGTGTTCCTAGTGCAACTCCGTAAACTGAAATCAGTTCGACAGATTCCTCCATGCGGATAGCGGTCTGCTCAGAGAACAGTGAAATGAATGCTGGCAGAATGGTGTTTACTGACAGCACGAGCATTGCTAGAGAGCCTGCAATCAATGGATTAATCACGAGTGAGCGGTGATATTTGCCGACGATTTTCTTGACATTCATTACGTAAACTTCTCTTGTTCTAATTGAAGTATCTAGCATACTGAACCTGATTACGCCATTTGTTAACTCGAAGTACATCACTAGCAGGACTGCGTATACAACGACAAGGATTGTCAGTAAGAATTGACTGTCTCCAAATCCAAAGATATCCTGAGATAGTGAAACCTTTGAAGATGCAAATCGCATTACTGAAAGAATAAACAAAACGTACGATGATAGCATAAACCTTGCATCTCTGGTCATAGTTCCCCAGAAACCGGTTCCTATTGCACCTGCAACTACTAACAATTGCAAAATGTTTGCAACTGTGATTGAACCCGTGATTGCAAACCACAGAGTACCAACTGCAGGGGTAACGATGTATGTCAAAATACCTAGAGCGATTAGCACTCCATAGCAACCTAGTTGCAAGTTTTGAACCATCTTATCAGCAGGCAGGAACTTCATCTTTGGAACGAGTGGACCACCTAGTAGGCTTTCAACGAATGAAGGAATCTCGACGGTTGGAATAGCATCCTTCGGGATTTCTCCAGTTGCACTTGCGGTACCTGCGAGTTTCTTCCGGGAAGGCGCTGACGAGCGAACCGTCTTGCCGTCGTACAGGTGAGCTGTATCTCCAGATTTAGTTGCCATTCATCTCCCTCCTCAGAATCCTCTTGCACCAGCAAGTGCGGTTGATAGTAGCATATCAGGCTCCCAATCCATGATGTTAACACCAAGACCTCTCAATTCACTAATCAAAACGTCTCTTTCTGTCTTCAAAACCTCGTATCCAGTTCTATCTAGACGCTTTGCATCGAA
>WTIV01000229.1 GCA_011525095.1 Methanobacteriota archaeon | reverse complement strand
GCAGATGGTAATGAAACTTTAGTAATAACAACTTATTCTCATAGTTCTGCAACAAATACATCAGGTGGATCTGCTTCAACAGGGAATGGTAATAGTGGAACCGCAGGATCAGGTTCAGTTACTGGATTTTATGGAGTTCTAACATTAGAGGCAGATGGCTCATACACTTATGTTGCAAATTCAAATATAGCAACACTTGACTCTGGGTTAACAGTAACAGATGTTTTCACTTATACCTTAACAGATGAAGATAGTGATACATCTAATACTACAGCAACAATTACAATAACAATTGTAGGAGTGAGCGCACCAACTGCAGAAAATAATACTGCAACAGTTGAAGAAAATAGCACTATCTCAATTTCCGATGGTGCATCATCAAATTTATCAGTAACACCAGCAGCTCACGATTCAGCTGAAAGGACAGCTCTTAGACAACAGGAAAATAGTGGATCTGGTATTAGTTTTAGTGCTGATGGAAAAAAAATGTTTATAACTGGAAATGCAGGTGGCACAGTAGATACTGCAGGAAACAAAATTCATCAGTGGGATCTAAGTACTGCATTTGATCCATCCACAAAGTCTAATTTAGTATCTGCGTCTCTAAACTGGAGTGCCGATGCTGGAACAAGCTCAGAATCATCCGATGTATCAGATGCAGATGGAGGAGATTGGTTGAGGGGTCATGCTTGGAGTATAGATGGTTCAAAACTTTTTGTATTAAATTGGGATGGAGGTGTTGCTGGAGATAGCACTCCTTCTTATAGAATTATATCTTATGATGTACCAACTCCTTATGAAGTATCCTCAATAACTAATTCAGCTCCCACTTCAAGTACTAGCTTTGATACAAACATGATAGTATCTATGAGAAGTCTTGCAATGAGTACTGATGGAACAAAATTCTTCTTTATCAATAGATACATGAGAGCAGTTGAGCAATGGTCGCTAACTACCCCTTATGATTTATCAACAGCTTCAACCTCAAGAGATACAAGATTTTTTATTGGTAATTGGGCTACCCCGAGAAGTTTAACATTTAGTCCAGATGGTTATAAAATGTTTATAGGGGATGCAAAGAATGATAAAGTTCATCAATATTCATTAGCAAGTCCTTTTGATTTATCAACTACTCCAACTTTAGATGGTGGTTTTGCTTTTACAAATAGTGAAACTGCACCATTAGGAGTTACTTTTGGAGCTGGTGGAACAAAACTATTTATTCATGAGGTAGATGGTAATGATTTTATGGAAGTCTATAATCTTACAACTCCATATAATATTGTTGATATAGATGGTGAGCATGATGGAGATATTTTAAGTAATGATAGCGATGATGACGGTGATACACTTACATTAGTATCAGTTAGAACTGGCTCAACATTAGGCAGTGGTACCGCTGGAACATTAGGACAAGCCTTAACAGGAACTTATGGTGATCTTACACTAAATTCTAACGGATCTTACAGTTATTCAGCAAATACAGGCATTTCAGCTACCGAAGCATTGGATGCGGGAGATGTTGTTTATGATTATTTCAACTACACAATATCTGACGGTTCTTCAACAGCTTCAGCTTTATTAACCATTAAAATTATTGGGGTGAATGACAATCCATCTGCAACCAATGATACTGGATATATTCATAGAGATGGAACTTTAACAGTTGCTAATGGAGCATCAGCTGTATCGGGTACTTCCACTGGAAGTAATAGTGGTGATGTGCTTTTAAATGAAACAGATGTTGACGCAAACGACTCAATGGTTGTTGTTGGAACGGTTACTCAAAGTGGTGGAACTAATACGGCAGGTGGATCTGTATCATCCAATAGTAATACATCAGATGTTGGAGTTTCAATTACAGGAATTTATGGTAACTTAACTTTAAATGAAGACGGATCATATAGCTACATAGCTAATAACGCAGCTTCTTTAACTGATGGTCAAACAGTTACAGATATTTTTACATTTACAGTAAGTGATACACAAGGTGGATCGACTACACAAACTTTAACCATAACTGTTATTGGTCAAGACGTAGCATTAGTTAATGATACAGATACAGTAAATGAGGATGCAACTGTAACTGTAGCTGATGGAGCTGATGAAGATTTATTAATTGATGATACTGCAGTAACAATAATTACACATATTCAACATAGTTCAGCTGGATCAGCAACCGCTGTAAACAATGTTACGTACTCTCATGGTTCAGCAACTTCAGTTACTGGAACATATGGAACATTAACAATTGGTTCTGATGGAAGTTATCAATATGTTGCAGATCAAAGTGGTGCTGATGGATTAGCAGCAGGCGCAACTGCTGATGATGTATTTACTTATACTGCAAATAGTGCAACAGCAACTTTAACAATTACTGTTACTGGAATAGGACCACAAGCAGTTAATGATACAGGTCGAATTAATGAAAATGCAAC
>WTIV01000017.1 GCA_011525095.1 Methanobacteriota archaeon | reverse complement strand
AGATGCGGGGGGCAGGATTTGAACCTGCGAACCAATAAGGAATGGGACCTAAACCCACCGCCGTTGACCAAGCTGGGCGACCCCCGCGCAAAGTGGGCGTGAACTATCTCCCAAATGAATACAACTGTTCAAGAATGAGAAGTTAAGACGTCAATCATGGCGGACTTCGACGATGTATCAAACATCTTAGTTCCGCACAGAAAAAAAGTACACGTCGTAATATTTTTGATGACAATCCTGATGATTCCGGGGGCACTAAAAGCACTCGAACCAATCGATATGGAATCCTACGACATGGAATCACCCGAACTTACCGCCGAGCGCATCATCAATGAGGAGTTCACAACCACCGAGGTTATTCTCGGATTTGTAGTAAGCGTGCGTGACCCTGCTGAGGTTGGTTCAACGCCTGTTCCAGTTCCTTTCATTGATGACGGAACACCTGACTGGTCCAATTTTGCCCAAGTAGATGAAATCGTACCAACTGGAGAAAAGTGGCAAGGGATTACAGATATTGATGGAGGCATCCTAAACCTCACAGTCCTCAAAGAGATTGACAGCAAGCACGACATAATCAGAAATCACGTGCTTGGCGATTACATGAAGCCATTCATCAACGATGTAACAGAATTACAAACGGATGGAGTGATGAGTCTTGCAGATATTTTCAGAGGCTTCATGGCTAATGAGTCTGTTTTGACCAAACCAACCATGACTCTTGCAGGGCTTGAACCACCGGTCACTAATTGGCATGACTGTGGCTCTATTGAATGCCTGAGTTTTGATGATGAAAACGTAACTCAGGCCCACATCGACTTGGCTGCTGCCCGCATGGCAAGCGCAAATGGTTCTGATTTCCTAAGGTGGCTATCTCTGGATAGAGGATTTGTAGGAGCAGAAGAAAATGCAGGAATTGTTGGTGGACCAATCGGCGGTTCGCTCAACGTCGACGGCACATGGGCAAACGCTAGACCGGGCCCCGGTCGATGGTCTGCCTCGGCATCCTGGCTACTTGTACAACTCGACAGAGCTGAATTGGAGAAAGCAGGGTGGACTACTGTCTGGAAAGACGCTGAATCTGAAACTCAGATCAGAAATACCGATGAAGGCCTAGTTGTTGGTGGATACAGATTAGATGGTATCGACTTACTTTTACACCCACCAAATTACACCTCTGAACATTGTCTTTCCCTAGAATCGCCGTGTTCAATCGAATGGTCGATGATGGACTTGGAAGGACGCCTAAGAAGTCATGACAACAATTCCCTCACACTCCTGGTTGGGCAAGCTGTAAATGTAGAGGTTAACCGGGAATTGCAAAATTCAGGTGGACTCATTTTTGCCATGGGTGCTGTAATCATCGTCCTACTGTACTTGTCTCTAAGAAGATGGTCTGACGTTGGAATTGTCACAGTTGCACTCGGTGGAGCCTTGTTGTGGATGCAGGGAATGATTGGACATGCTGCATCCATATTTTCTTGGCTAGGCGTTGACCTGATTTCACGCTCTCAGTTCTCTAACCTATTGCCAATCCTTGTACTAGCGCTGGGTATTGATGATTCGCTCCACGCGCTGCATCGCTACAAGGAAGAAAGAGGACTAGGAAAGTCTGCTACAGAAGCTGGGACAGTAACAGTAAGCAGAGTTGGAAGAGCAATTATGCTCACTTCGCTCACAACAATGGCAGCGTTCTCTGCAAATCTGTTCAGCGACATTGCTGCTCTCAGGTCATTCGGAATCGAAGCTGCATTGGGTGTTCTAGCAGCATTCCTGCTGACCGGAATCTGGGCACCATTGGTCAGAGTTTCGTTTGATGAATGGTTGGAAAAGCGAGGGAAAAACACCACGCCAGAATCCAACCATATGTTTGTCAACAAGGAAAGACTGCAGAAGATTGCAATCAAATCCGGAACTGGCAAGAGGCCACTATTGATCGCTGGAATCTGTCTGATTATCGCGCTCCCTGCAGCATGGGGAATGGTCCAACTCGAAGGCGACTTCCAAGTAGATGATTTCCTTGACGATGAGTCTGATTTCGCTATGGGAGTCGGCATTGTTACCGACAGATTCTCTGACGAAGGTGAACCTGCAATGCTGTATATCGAGGGAGATGTTGCCGAACCTTCAGTATTCAGGGCAATCGATGAATTTAGGCAAAATTCCAATCTCAAAACTAAGGGTGTTGTCGACAAGATGACCAGAACCCCTGATGGTACTGTTGACGTCTTGGCAATCGATGAATTCGTCATGGCTGCATCTGCATCTTTGATGAGCAATCCACAACCGTTCTACGACAGAGGATACAATGAATCAAACTGCAGCACAAAAGGTGCTCTAAACGCTCCAAACCTAGATGACAAGGATTGTCTAATCTTCTTCTATGGAATACTGTCTATGGATGGTATCCCAGGAACAGAAGTCCCTTCCTCCCTGATGGACCTATACATCGACCCGGGTGTCGAATTAGACCCAGAAAG
>WTIV01000199.1 GCA_011525095.1 Methanobacteriota archaeon | reverse complement strand
GTAATCATGAACGCAGCACGCCATGCTGGGCTCATTCCGCTGGTTAGCATGTGGTGCCCCCACACGACGAAACCAACCACACCGATTCCGACCATTGCGTAAACCATTGAGCGGTATCCGAAGATGGATCTCCTTGCGCTTGTAGCAAGTACTTCCGAAACGATACCGAATGCAGGTACAACGACTACGTATACCTCAGGATGTCCGAAGAACCAGAACAAGTGCTGGAACAATAGTGGATCTCCACCTGCTGTAAAGAAGGTGGTTCCAATCGTTGAGTCAAACAATAGGAAGAAGATACCGATTACGAATGCTGGTAGGCTCACGTACAGCATGAATACGCTGATTAGAACAGACCAGGTAAACAGAGGCATCTTCATCCATCCAACACCCTTTGCACGCATTGTGAAGGTGGTTGTTACGAAGTTAACACCAGACAGAGTCGATGATGCTCCGAGCAGAGCGATACCGGAGATGAATGCAATCGTTCCGGGGTTCGGACCACCTGCGTGACCGCTTAGGCTAGAGTAAGGCGGGTACATAACCCAAGTAATGTCAGCAGCTTCACCACTCCATACACCTGTGAAAATTAGAGGTGCTGCAGCCACAATCAGCCAGAAACCAAGAGCGTTAATTCTTGGGAAAGCAAGGTCCTTTGCTCCAATTTGCAGGGGCAGAATGTAGTTCATGAACCCAGCAATCATTGGCATTGCCGCTAAGAAAATCATGGTTGTACCGTGCAAAGTGAAAAACGAGTTGTATTCTGCTTGTGTTAAGAAATCGTTCTCCGGTAGTGCTAACTGAATACGGAACAGTAGTGCTAGCAACCCTCCAACAAGGAAGAAGAAGAATCCGTAAAGGAAGTACAGGATACCGACTTGCTTGTGGTCTGTGGTAGTTAACCAAGGCTTGAGGTAAGCCCAGAAGTTTCCGATTGAGAAGTTGTCAGGGTTGCGTGTGTAAAATACCCACATGCTTCCGATTAAGATTAGGCCCAGTGCCAGTCCGATGACAGTCATTAGGATTGTAAGAGCTTCAGCGCTTGGTGCGCTTGGGTTTGCGTTAATTCCAGCGACTTCAACGTCTAGTTGGTTCCACTCGTCACCGGATGGTGCGCCGTTACCGTTTACTGCGTTTCCAAAGATCAGGAAACTAGCAATTGCGGTGTCATCAGCAGGGGCGGTCCACTTGAAGTCCCAAGTTCTTCTGTCGTTGATGTCCATTGAGTGGGTTAGACCACCGTCCATCTCTTGAGCGACGTTGCCATCGATATCAGGTACTGACTCTAGTACGCCACCGCCCTTTAGGATGATACTGAAACCACCATTCTGGTCTGGGTTATCAATTGGTACATTGTCATTTGAAATTGCAAGTGTGAAGAAGTACTCTTCTGATGCATTGAAAACATCTGGAAGCCCGTCCACTGTAATTACTGTGTCAGAACTCATTCCACCGTGACAACCACAACCACCTTCGGTTACGATTCCAGTCTGCCTTGCTTCAAACGATGTTGTGGAAGCTAGTGCGACTAGTAAAATCGCAAGGACTGCAATGCTTCTACCCTTCATCATCTCAACTCCTCATGTTCGAAGTAGACACCAAAGTCTGCATCGCAGGTCATGCCCTCTCTTGCAACGACTTCAACTTGGCCGTACATTAGCGAGTGCTCTTTTCCACAGTACTCAGCACATCGGATTGGGAAAACTCCAGCCTCGTTTGGCTGTACGTACATCCAAGTTCCTGAATCCAATCCAGGAACAGCATCTTCCTTCATTCCCCATTCTTGCAGCCAGAATGCGTGTTGTACACCTTGGTAGGTGCTAGAACGGTCGAATGACTCGTCCTCTCTATCCAAGTTCATACTGAAGATGTTGAAGAGAACGTTTTCATCACATGGAATGATTAGATTGCCACTCATCTTGTAAATGTACAACTCTTCACCACTGGAGTCCACTTGCCTTTCTGGGATATGTTGCCATCTGTGAATGATATTTCCTTCAGCATCTTGAATGTCTACGCTCTGAGGGATGGTTTCATCGAAACCTCTGTCCATCGTGGTCACGTTGGCCAAATCGAGTGTCTCTGACAATCCTAGAGATAATCTGCCCCACTTCACTACCGCAGAGGCCGCATCTTCTCCAGCGTCTATGGTTAGTCCACTAGCATTCCAAGTAACGTCATGGCCAGTGTCCATATCTTCCCATGTTAGTTCATCATGGTAGTAGAAGTCCCAGTACCATTGTAGTCCGTTGACTTCAACAGTGAATGTGTCCTCTTCTTGCAAATTCTGAACTTCACCCCAAACAATGTTCATTGAACCGAATGCGAGAATTGTAACCCACACAACAAGAATTGTTGGCCCTAGGAACCAAGCGAATTCGAGATCGAAGTGGTGCCTCTCCTTCGGAAACGTGCCAACTTTGAGCTCTTCTTTGCCGGCAGGCTCAATTCCATCTCTGTAGCGCAGTATAGCGATTAG
>WTIV01000106.1 GCA_011525095.1 Methanobacteriota archaeon | reverse complement strand
GATATGATTGCACGACTCCAAGAGTCGGTAGCAGTAACAACGTGAGTAGTTTCATGCATCATGATTCCTGCATCGGTTGTAGGTTCTCCTCCCCATTCTGATGGTAAGTAGAAGAATTCGAGAGGCTTGTCAAGTTCGAGGTACTCGATTCTGTCCCAATTAGATAGTTCACGAACTTCTCCAATAGTTCCTTCGACTAAGCCGCCATCGACAAGAGGTGCCCTGCCAAGTAACTCAAATCCTAGGTCTGCTAGATGGGTTTCATCACTGTCGGTCATTGGAGAGTTGAGTTGGAAGATGACTGGAATCAGTTTTGAGTTGTCATTATTTTCCAACTCTTCCAGTAGGTCATCATTCATTTTTGTGAAGTCTCCAAGGGGGTTGACACCATCTGCAAGCGGTGATGCTACTGCGCTAAGCATTAGCAGTTGGATGAAAAGTGCAGACGAAATGATGTAGCGCCTAGACGATGCCATGTCTACGATTTCGCTGCACGATTCTTATAACAATACTGATATCTTGAACTAAAAGTATCTTACTGATGTCACGAAGGATGGTGCCTTCCGATGCTATCTTCGCTTAAGATGCAGTCGTGTCAAATCAGATTCCGTGTAGGTCCTTTGATTTGTTATGGCTCCAGTGGTAAGCTAATTTCAGAATGTCAAGATAGTGTCCTTGGCCGTCCTTGATCAACTTCTCATGAAGTGGTTCGTTGTTCATTAGAACATCTCCCCAAACATTTGCAGAGGTACCCTTCTTGCCCTTTGGTAAGTCGAAAACCTCCTTTGTTGTAGGTTCAAGTAGGTTCTTCCAGACAACTGCAGGGTTGACAGCCATTGTAACTTCAACGATGATTTCATCTTCGTTGAGTCCAGTTCCGGTTTGCCATGAGTCTTCTCCCATATCAGCGAGGAATGGTAGGCACAAATCGCTGATTGATAGTCCAGTCATTGGGTCTGCTCCGGTCATGTTTGCGAATGCTTCTCTCATTCGTCCTCTGTCCGCACCTCTTGCTCCTGTGATTGAGCGTAGCTTGTCAATTGAGGTTGGCACAAGGAACCTGATGTCTGTGTAGTAAACCAGGGCTTGGTCGCTTCCACCTTCTGTTGGTGCGAATATGTGTGAGAATGGCTGAGCACCACCGGATTCTCCCAGCATATCTAGCGGGAATAGCGTCTTCAGAGCATTTGTTGCTACTGATTGTACAACACGTCGAATCAATCTCTCAGGAGCAGCGGAAACATCGTTGAAAGTTTCCATGTACTCGTCAAGGTTCAGTACATCATATCCACGAACTGCAAGAATTGAATGAACATTTGGTCCGAGTTTCTTGCTGTCACCAACCTGTGCTTGGCTAATCCATCTAGCACCCTTGGCTTGGTCACTTGCGGTAATCAAGTCAGCGTATGCCTTGTATCTGCGAGTAACTCTGTTCATGAAATCTGCTTGGTCAAGTTTGGTGAATACCGTAGCTGCATAGTTTGACTTTAGCGCATGGTCAGCAACTTGGCTTGCATTAACACATGTCAACAAGTTTCCTTGGTCTTGCGGGTATACCAGTAGCCTGCGTCTCTTTGAGGCTCCTCCCAGAGTACCGATGTTAGGGTCTGTTAGGAGGTATCCAAAGGTTCCAGTAACTTCGAACAATCTTGCATACTTGTCTTCATCAGTTGCGTTCTTGATCCACTCATCCAATCCTGGTTCAATGCAGTGGAATTCCAATGGTACCATTTCTGAACCTGCTCCGAACATTTGGCGAACGGTGGAGGATGACATCATTCCCATCATTGTGTACAGAGATGTCTTTCCTGTTGTCAAGTAAACGTCAGTGATACCTTCTTCGCCGAATGAAATACGACGGTCAGGAAGATTGACTAGCAGATTGAATGCGGTTGCAGTGTCTCTGTTTCCATCTACTGCAGGAGTAATCCAAGTAGTTGGTTTTGTCATAATGTATCCACTTGCGTCTTTTCCAAATCCTGCTGGTGAATATCTAATCCAACCAAATCGATTGTTGAATGCTACATTTCTGTGCATTAGAGAAGGATAGTATACCTTGTCTTGTGGGTCGGAATCAGGAACAACTCCTCTGTGGCCAAGTCCCCAAAGGATTGGCTCCCACTCCGGGTCTCCATCCTCATACCCACCAGTTCCTAGCAATGGGTGGTTATCAGAAAGTGTCTCTCCGGTTAGGAAAGAGCCACCTAGTCTGTCCTCGTCTCCGGTCGAACAGAAAAAGAAAGTCTGTGTGGTTACCAATTGCTTTGGAGTCCACATGTTCGCATTGACTACTGTCTTCTGCTTCAAAAAGTCAGAAATCGTGCTAATTCTTCTTTCGAATTTGAATCTCTCAGACTCGATCCAAGTTGATCCCAATACCAAGTTGGTGTTTAGCAACTTAGGAACACCTGGACCGATATATCGTGTTCTCGGGTCTTCCTTGGTGTTATCAGTTGCATGCACCATTTCCCACGGTCCTTTGC
>WTIV01000201.1 GCA_011525095.1 Methanobacteriota archaeon | reverse complement strand
AGAAAATAACTTTGTGCATTTCTCAGTGATAATTTAATGCCTAATTACTCTACAAACAAATATGGCAACAGGTGACCCAGTTAGAACAGCATTGTACGATGAGCACGTCGCACTTGATGCTAACATAGTTGATTTCCATGGTTTCGAACTTCCTATTTGGTATTCGAACATCACAGAAGAACATCTAGCATGCAGGTCAAGTGCGGGTCTGTTTGACGTTTCCCACATGGGTTCATTTAGTTTCAAGGGTGAGAACGTAAGGCATTGGTTGGAGTCAATAGCAACACAGAAAGTCACAGCAATAGAGCCGGGCCGGTGTGCTTACACCCACTTTCTCGACCACGATGGATACTTGATAGACGACATGATTTTCGCCGTAGTATCTGAAAATGAAATTCTTGGAGTTCCTAATGCAAGTATGATTCCTGTTATGTGGGAGTGGTTTACTTCACTGCTACCTGAAGATGGCTCAGTCGTAATAGAAGACCTCTCGCCAGAAACTAGCATAATTGCTCTTCAGGGTCCAAATGCAAAAAGATTCTGTGAGATGACACTTGGTCTTGAAAATCATGTTGGAAGATTCAGGTGGGCTAAAATCGAAGAAAACGAATTGGAAATTACAGGTTGGATTCAAGGAACTGGCTATACAGGTGAAGCCGGGTACGAGATTTTCATCCCCAATTCCGATGCACCAAAATTGTGGCGTAGTCTTGTTGATGCGGGTGCAACACCAGTAGGATTAGGGGCAAGAGATACCTTGAGGCTGGAGAAGGGATTCCTGCTTTCTGGTGTTGATTTTGCATCTCCGAATCTTGATGATAATACTACACTGCACCGAGATTCTTGGGAAACTAACGTTCCATTCGGTTTGGATACTGAGCATGATTTCATAGGTAAAGCCCGTGTCATTTCTCACACGGAGAATGATGCAAGGTTATGGGGTGTAAAGCAACTAGAAAAAGGCCCACTGCCAAGGGGTGGAAAGATTGTTGAAGATATGGAAGGTAACCAAATTGGAACCCTAACCAGCGGCGCTCCGGCCCCATCTCTGGACCGAACTGGAATTGGCTTAGGTTACATCTCCGGAGTTACACCTGGTGATGAAGTGATGATCGTCGCTTCCCCAAGGAAAAAAGTCAGGGCTACTATCTCACGACCTCCATTTGTTTGATAGGCATCAAGCCGTTGTTTTGATGAAGCAGACATGTTACGGAGTAACATGCGCCGAGCATTGTCTCTGGGTATTCTTGCCTGCCTGCTGCTTTCGTTAGCAACTCCTATTGCAAAATATACTCCAATAGAAGTGATCGCTGAGGAAATCAACCCAAATCCAAGAATCATTGATGATTCAGAGTTAACTCTAGGGCAAATCGAGGCATTGAACTCGATTGGTATGTCTAGATCAGCAAATACAAATTGGTCAGCAACCGGAGGTTCTAACGAGATCGATGAAATATACGAAATGGTATTCGATTCCCAGGGTAATATCATTGTCTGTGGAACGATTTACCAAGTTTCTCAATTTGGTGCAATAACGGTTTACACCCAAGGTGAGGGAGATATTCTGATGGCTAAATTATCAAAAGATGGTACATGGCTTTGGGCGGTATCAACTGGAACTGCGACCTATTATGATGAATGTAGAGGAGTAACAGTGGACTCGAACGACGACGTCTATGGAACAGGATATTTCCAAGGTTCGGTAGATTTCAACGGGACAGTAATCACCACAACAGGATTCGACGGCTGGCTAGCAAGAGTCAATAGTACAGGACAATTTGATTGGGCAATGAAATTCGGCGGATTCGACGTCGATGTCGGATGGGATGTTGTAGCAGACAATTATGATAATCTCTATGTTACAGGTTATTACCAAAATTTGACAGAATTCAATGCAAGTCAATTACAAGACTACACCCAATCGGGAAACGCTAAATTTTTCGTTGCATACTACAACTTCTCAGCTCAAGGATGGGATTGGGCTAAGGATTCGAGTGGTTCAGGGGTATCTGTCCCATTCCAGTTAGTTCACGAATCGTCTACAAATTCAGTTTATATCGCTGGGTACAATACTCAAAGCGAGCAGTGGGATAATGGTGGATTCACCTCTAGTCCTGCTGGAACTTGGGCCGGTTTCGTTGTCAAGTATGCAGATAATGGCAGTTTGTTGTGGGGTCGATATACTGATAGCACTCAGTGTGTGCTTGGTTCTAATTGTGGTGTTTACTTCAATAACATCGTAATTCACCCATTCGGTGGAATTGTGGTTGGTGGAAACTATTTACAAAATTACAAGCAGCAAGGTGGAGCAGTCAAGGCAGGATTTGGTGATTGGGATGTCTTGGTATTGAGGTATGATGCTAATGGTACACAGTTGTGGACATTCGGCGCTGGTAGTGGAGGCGACGATAGAATTCAATCCCTTTCAGTCAACCTGAAAGGACAGGTTCAGTTTGGTGGAACTCACATCGCAAACATGACTTTTGATAATTTCAATCTCGGAATGAATTACTCAAACGGATACTATGATGGTTTTATTGCACAATTGGATAATAACTCTGATTTCCAATGGGCATTGAGTATTGGGGGCGCTGGTAACGACACAGTTGGCGCTCTCCTTACCTTTAGCGATGGCTCAGTCCTCGCTGGTGGTGATTTTAGCGGAACTGTTTGGTTTGGAAACACTCCAAAAACAGCAAGTGATTCAGATATTTTCGTCTGGAAATTCCAACATGACAAAGATGGAGATGGAATAAGAGATTACGTAGATAATTGCTTAAACAAACCAAATTCAAACCAGAGTAATTACGATCAAGATCTCCGAGGGGATGAATGTGACAATGACGATGATAATGACGGCTTACATGACGTCTTGGACGATTGCCAATACGGCTTCAAAAATTGGAACCAGTCTAATACATCACTAGACCATGATTCAGATGGCTGCAACGATATTGAGGATGACGTAGATGATGATAATGACGGTATTCTTGACATTGATGACAATTGTCCAACAGGAGTTTTAGATTGGACTGTGGATAATACGACTGATATCGACAATGATGGCTGCAGAGATTCTGACGAGGACCTTGATGATGACGAGGATGGAGTCTTAGATGTCAATGATAATTGCCAATATATTGCAAATCCACTTCAGGAAGACTTCGAGCTTGATGGTATTGGTGACGTATGTGATTCCGATGATGACGGTGATGGATTAAACGACATTATTGATGACTGTCCGCAAGGTGCTACAAACTGGACTTCAGAATTCCAAACTGACAAAGATAGTGACGGATGTGAGGATGAGAACTCGAACGAGGACTCAGATGATGATAACGATGGCATTTTCGACGAATTTGACGAATGTCCAAGAGGTGAAACAGGTTGGGTATCATCGCAAAACAACGACAGAGATGGTGACGGTTGTCGCAACGACAACGAAGATAATGACAACGATAATGATAGTATAATCAATGAAGTTGACCAATGTAAAAATGGTATAACAAATTGGAGAAAGAATGCATCAAACGACAATGACGCTGACGGTTGCTTAGACGACCGGGAAGATAACGACGATGATAATGATGGTTTCTCTGATAATGTTGATTTCTGCCCGTTGCAGGAAGGAACAGCAACTCAAGGTGGGGCTAAGGGTTGCCCTGACTTCGATTCAGACGGATGGGCTGACCTTGTGGATGACTTCTTGCAAGATGAAACTCAGTGGAGCGATGGAGACGGCGATGGGTTTGGAGATAATCCACTTGGTACAAACCCAGATGACTGCCCATTCTTCTTTGGTAACTCAACAGAGGATCGGACAGGATGTATCGACTCTGATGGCGATGGATTCTCCGACCCAGAATTATCTTGGTCAGTTGCAATGGGTGCCGATGCGTTTGTCGATGAGCCAAGCCAATGGGCTGATGCTGACGGGGATGGCTACGGAGATAATTTCGATGGTGTGAACGTTGATTTCTGTACGGATAAAGCTGGCACCTCTACCATCGACCGCTTTGGATGTCCAGATCTAGATGGAGATGGGTACTCAGATCCAGATGCTTTCTGGGCCGAGGACAAGTGGGGTTCACTGGGTTACGGCCCTGACATCTTCATTTTCGACCCTACTCAGTGGTATGATACCGACAAGGACGGATTTGGAGACAATTGGGGTAATCCTGCTTGGAATGAGTCAAGAGATCCTAGTTGGCCAGGTGTCTTCGTTGAAAATGCAACCTCTGCAGACATGTGTCCACTGGTGTCTCCAGATGGCAGATTCGATGATGACATCAACTATCCTGGATGCTTGCTAAATGAGCCAAGCGATGGAGGAAAGAGTTTGACAGATGATTCAGCGGAATCATCCGATGATTCAGGGCTTGACACATTTACTCTAATCGGAATAATTGGGGGAGTAGTAGTACTTGCGCTGGTGGGGGTAATTGTAGTTCTGTTGAAGAAGAAACCAGAGCCAAAGAAGAAGAAATCTTCACCTAAGCCGCTGACGAATTTACCTGCACCGGATGCACCTGCGCCTGCGCCGCTACCGCTATCAGAAGACGTGGATGAACACGGGGATGAAGCAGAGGATGAGAATACTGTAGGTTCATGGGAAGACCTACCTGCAGGAGACTACTTGGACCCGGATGAAAATGGTACAAACTGGTTCAAGGCAAACGATGGCGACCATTGGTACCAGAATTCGGACGGAACTTGGACAAAGTGGCAAGATTAGGTAATTAGTCTCTCAATGAGATTTTGGAATTCCTGTTTGTCATTGCTGGGTTTAGGTTTGACTTCCATTTGGTAGGCATCCAAAATTGCCTGAGCGATTTTTTCTGTATCTCCATATGGTGCTACAGTTCCAATCTTCTCATTCAGACATAAATCGCCCATTGGTGTTCCTGAATTTGTAACACTAGGAATGCCAAAGGCTGATGCATCAAGCATCTTCGTTGGAATTGCCCCAAGTTGAATGTTAGCTCTCGAATCATCATACATAGCATACATTACACTGATTTCTTGCATTAAGTCACTCAAATCTGACTCACTAAATTTGCCTCGATAATCAAGATTTGGGAAGTTATGAATCAACTGATCAACAGCTAATCCATCCCCTGCTAAAACAACGTCAAAACCAGCAATTTTAGCAGCATTAATCAGATGTAAAATTGACTTGTATTCCCTGATTCTACCAAAATAGCCAATCTTTCGGTCGCTAGTTTTCAGGTTCGATTGGCTCTCCCTCCGATTCATTACACACGTTGCAGATTTGCCAAATTTGCCAACCCAATTCCTAAAGTTTGGTGCTGCAACAATGATTTCATCAGCATGATGTACTGCTTCTTTAGCCTGCTTCAACATCCGATTTGATGCTAATTTATGCAGAGCACTTCGACCTCTCATCAAAGGCCAAGTGAATGCCATGTCGTGGATGTCCAAGACGGTTTTCCCTTGGAATCTTACACCCATTGAATCTGTATCGTTTAGGATCAATATATCTGACTTAATGGAAAGATTCGAGATAAACTTCTTTTTCCTAATCCAAGTTTTTGCTGAGTTGTTAGTTGGATTTTTTCCAATGCGATATCTGATAATTTTGTAATTAGGTTTTATATCAATCTCTGGATGTTCAAACTCACGGTCCCATGCATGAATCTCAACTTTGTGTCCTAATTCTGCCAACCACGATGCGTGTCTTTCGACTCTAGGGTCTGGCGCACACGAATTGGTTACCACCATCGCTACGTGCGCCATATACGCTCTGAAATCGACCAATAATATTGGTTTGTTGCTAGACTAACATTCATTTTGGTTCCGCGCTACGAGCCATATAGAGGCCTGCCTATGGTTGACCAATTACCGAATCTCGGTCGAGAAAAAGAGATGCTAGAAGCAATGGGAATGTCGTCCTTGGATGACTTATTTGCTGATATTCCTGAGCGAGTAAAAATGACAGATGAACTTCCTCTTCCACCTCCACAATCGGAAGAGGAGATAATTGCAGATGCTCGTCGATTACTGGGATCTAACGTTGCTCTTGGTGATAGAGTAAGTTTCCTTGGCGCAGGACTAAACAGAAATTACGTCCCCTCCAGCGTCTTCCAACTTGTAACCCGTGGTGAATTTTTGACTTCGTATACTCCATACCAGCCAGAGGTTAGCCAAGGTATGCTTCAGGCGATGTGGGAATTTCAGACTCTAATCAGTGAACTCGTAGGGCTCGAAGTTGCAAATTTATCCGTTTACGACGTCTCAACAGCTGCCGCTGAAGCTTTAACATGTTCAGTTAGGGTACACAACAGAAAAGCGACTCAAAAGGATACAGTTTACGTTAGCGAATTGATTCCACCTTCTAGAATGTCAGTTATTCACAATTACACACAGGGTGGAGGAATCATCGTAAAGACACTAAAGCACAATTCCGATGGTACTCTAGATCTGAATTCGTTAGAAGAAGCGGCTGGCTCATGTGGAATCTACGTAGAACAACCTAACCCATTGGGTATTCTTGACGGAGGTCTTACTAGGGTCAAAGAAATCATTGGAGAGCATACAGCATTCATTGTTGGTGTTGCACCCGTAAGTCTAGGATTAGTAGAGGCACCAGGTAATTACGGTGCAGACATTGTAGTTGGTGAAGGACAAGCCTTGGGTTCACCAATCACATATGGTGGTCCGCTATACGGAATATTTGCCTGCACAAAGGCATACCTTCGACAAATGCCAGGTAGAATAGTCGGACGGTCAATCGATGTTGATGGAAAGGAAGCGTTTTGTTTGACACTATCAACTCGTGAACAGCACATTAGAAGACATAGAGCTACATCGAATATCTGTACAAATGAGACACTAATCGCACTTATGGGTGCGATGCACATGTCCCTTCTTGGTCCAGAAGGATTACAGAAACTAGCACAAAGAAACATGGCAGCATGTCAGTTAGCAAAACAGAAGTTATCTGAGTTGGGAACAATCGCTCTCCCACATCTGACCAGCGCTAACTTCAACGAGTTCGTAGTCGAACTCCCTGGTAGTGCTGCAGATTGCTTGGCTTATCTCGACACTCAAGGTTTGATAGGAGGATTCGATTTATCGGCTTGGTATCCTGAGAAGAAAAATTGGCTTCTGGTTTCATTCAGTGACCAAACCAAAGCAACAGAAATTGAACTGCTAGCGGCACACCTTGCTGTGTGGTCTGCATCACTCATGCAGGGGGTGGCTGCATGAGCCACTTGTTCGAGCACAATGGAGCAGGCGGAAGAGGATACTCTCAACCGGATCCCATTGCACCAACCGAGAATATTCAAATCCCGTCATCTTTGGTTAGGGCTAATCTTCCAAGGTGGCCAAGATTATCGGAGCCGGAAATGGTACGCCACTACACTTGGTTGTCAAGCAGGAACTTTGGAATTGATACCGGATTCTACCCACTTGGTTCCTGTACTATGAAACACAATCCACGTGTTAACGAAGTAATTGCACAGTTACCTGGCATTGCAGATATTCATCCATTACAACCTGAACACCAAATTCAGGGTACTCTTGCGATCTTCCACGAAATGCAGGATATGCTTGGAATCTGTGCTGGAATGGATGCAGTGACTCTACAACCAGTTGCTGGAGCACAAGGAGAATTCACTGCAATACGTTGTATTCAGGAATATTTCAGAAGCAGAGGAGAATTAGGTAGGACCAAGGTAATTGTTCCAGATTCTGCTCACGGAACAAATCCAGCTAGCGCATCGATGGCAGGTTTTGAGATCATTGAGATTCCTTCACAAGAGGATGGAAGACTTGACCTTGACGCGCTAAGAGCGGTTGTCGGTGACGATACTGCAGCAATGATGATTACCAACCCGAGTACACTTGGTGTCTTTGAACCAGAAATCGCCGAAGCAGCGGAAATCGTTCACAATGCTGGCGGACAAATGTACTATGATGGTGCAAACTTCAACGCAATCCTAGGTCTCACTTCTCCAGGATTGATGGGCTTCGATGCCGTTCACTACAACTTACACAAAACATTCTCTCAGCCTCACGGAGGCGGTGGTCCGGGTTCAGGTCCAATCGGTGTAAAGTCCCACTTGGCGGAGTTCCTTCCGGGTCCAGTTGTCAAGAGAAGACCAATTATGCCAAACGACCAAGTTACTGCCGCAAATCATGAATGGTGGTACCACTGGCACGAGCCAGAAAGCAGCATTGGTAAGGTTCAGCAGTGGCATGGGAACAGCGGCGCAGTCATCCGATGCTGGGCGTACTATCGCAGGTACGGACGTGGTTTGAAGACAATGTCACAACATGCAGTACTAAATGCAAATTACCTCAGACACAGAATAATCGAAGAGGCAGAGAAGGCAGGGGTTAGACATCAATTCGTTGACGGTGCTCCTGTGGATGTGGTAAAGCACGAATTCACTATATCAATGGCTCCAATGAAAGAGCAATGTGGAATCGGTGCAATGGACATCGCCAAGGGACTGCTTGACAAGGGCTACATGGCTCCAACAGTTTACTTCCCTCTGATCGTTCCAGAATGTATGATGGTTGAGCCAACTGAAACAGAATCAAAGGAAACACTTGACGAATTCGCAAAGAAGTTCGTAGAGGTATTGCAAGAAGATCCTGAAACCCTACACAATGCTCCTATTACAACAAAGGTTCGAAGAGTCGATGAAGTATATGCTGCAAGAAATCTAACGCTCTCGTATCCATTCGATGAATGATTTTGAATAGTCATTGATTTGTACAAGATTCGGAGTAAGGTAGCCGATGGAATGGGAAGAGTTTGATGCTCCCGGTGTGGGGCCACGAATGTTATTTCCAATGGCCTGGTCTCTTCTGCCACTTACTGTAGGATTAATTCTCTTAGTAAGAAGCGATGGATTATGGCCAACTTCATTCCTTGCGGCGGGAATAATGCTGTCACTAGTCGCAGTCTGGCTAGGAGCGAGTAAGGTTCCTGGTAGAGTTGATATGATCAAATTGCTAATTTCTCCATTTGCAGCGTTTTCTTTGTTCTTCCAACCACCTGAAATAATCCAGGCAATAATCGCTGTAGTAGTGTGGGTGTTGAATTACAAAACCGCTGTATTCCTTTCCGAAATATCTCTCAAAGCGTATCGTGTGGAATGGCCGGAAGATATCAGAATCCCTGACGTTAAGGGTGCAACTTTTTTCCGAAGGAAATGGGCCGCAAAGCCTCTATTCCGTGTGGGTCAGAATCTTGTCAGAGGGGTCATTTATGACGAAAAAGCAATGCTCGAAGCAGATGCTCCCGTAGAGTTTCTGTCGGAATGAATACAATACCCTTAGCAACTCTAAGTTAGGCGATTGGTTGTATTCTCAAGTTGTTTGTTTTGACAGAAGTTTGTCAAAAATAGATGCCGAAACGAGAATCTCCCTCATCTTTGCGCAAACTTACCGCGCGGTACGTTGAAGAACCACCGTCAATGGGGCATCGTCATGGACGTAACTATACTACTAGGTTCCAAATCTGATATGCCTGTTGCTGAAAAGTGTACGAAGATTCTCGAGCAATTCGGAGTCTCTTACCAACTACGTGTTGCTAGCGCACACCGCTCACCTGCTTTCGTAGAACAAATCGTTCACGATGCAGAAGCAGACGGTTGTACTGTCTTCATCGCTATGGCAGGTTTAGCAGCGGCACTTCCAGGAGCAGTTGCAGCCCTCACAACAAAGCCAGTTATCGGTGTACCATGCGGAGGTAGAGTACCTTACGACAGCCTACTATCAATTGCACAGTTGCCACCTGGTGTTCCAGCAGCAACCGTCGGTGTTGACAGAGGAGACAACGCCGGTTATCTAGCAACTCAAATTCTAGCACTTGGCAATGAAACCTATGCTGCTGCACTAAAGCAGAACAAGCTCGACCAAGTTGCAAGAGTCAAGCAGATGGATGCTGAGGTCAACGGTAGGGATGCTTGATGTTCGATGCAGCATCTTTCATTGAAGAGTCTGCTCAAAAAATGAAGGATGAAATCGACGATATAGCAATCATTGCTTGTAGTGGAGGAGTCGACTCTACAGTTGCTGCAGTTATTGCGAACCAAGCAATTGGCGACAAATTACACTGTGTGTACGTAGATAC
>WTIV01000099.1 GCA_011525095.1 Methanobacteriota archaeon | reverse complement strand
CGCTAACTGGTTCTTCGTCTTCGTCTTCGAATAACGCACCACAGTGAGGGCACTCAGAGTCTGATTCCTTTACGAGACCATCACAGACCTCACAAGCAAACATCTCCTCATCAGATTCTTCGGCTGGTGCATCGCTTTCTGCACCGATTTTTTCCACGGCGCCGTCTTTAGACCTGAACAGATTGATTTCGACTACTGCATCTAAGCCTTTCAGAGCTACTTCTGTCGAGATTGCATGTTCGAATGCAGAAGACAGATCTTCTGGGGTATCCAATACTCTTCCATCATCGATGTAAGTTACATTTACTGTGAGAACACCTGCTTCAAATTTTGTTTGTGGCGTGTCTACTGCGACTCCTCTCTTACGAGCCACCCTGCGAACTGCAACCTCTGACATTCGCTTGAATAGTGCATCATTTCCTGAATCATCCTTACCTGAGCCAATAGCATTGGCCAAAAACTCCGCTGTGCTTGTTTCTTCCTGGCCTTTCAAATGCGAAGGTAGTTCGCCTCCGATTGAAGTTAGGACGTTCGCAGCAGATTGCTGGTTCATTTGAAGCCATTGGCTCCTTCTTTCGTTTTTGACTGCTCGCTCAGCTTCAGCGATTCTGTTAACCATCGCATCAGTCGGTGATAAGGCGGGGTTGTTTGAAACCGCAGTACCTCCAACCTGTGAGCCAATTTCTCCGACTTGCGTGTTTGGCCCAACACCACTTGCCAAAGAAGGTCCTTTTGCAGATGGTGGCATGTCACCACGAGCTCCGCCGATATTTGGAGGACTCTGACCTGGTAAAGGCGTAACATTTGATTGAGGCATGTTTTGATTCAATGGAGGAAGTCCCTGAACCGGCGGCAGTCCCGCATTGCTTGGAGGTACACCCAAATTCGGTGCGATTTGACTCATTAGGTCAGGCATCATGCCCGGAGGCATGCCTTGATTCGGCATTCCTGGCATATTTTGGTTCATCACAGCCTCGCCAGATACCACGCCGAAGTTACGCCCTCCTGTTACATCTTGGCCACCAAGGCCAACTCCACCCATACCGGGTAGCCCACCTGCTCGGCTCATCTCTTGTCGAGCACCACATTCGGGACAGAATATGCTGTCATCGGGTATCTCTTCAACACAAGAGCCGCACTGCAAATCTATCCCCTCGTTTGTTGGCTGTGTTAGTTCAAAATAAAGTCTTGCTATTAAATCCCACATAAAGGAGTTTGATTTGTGCCTAGATTATGGTGAAAAATCTCTCAAATTTTTGGGTGCCAACATACCACATTCTGAAAAACCAACCAGCCTTCGGAGAAACAGAGGAGTGAGAATGGCTGTACTAGTTAACGCAAAAATAGACTCTTTGCTAGAATCCACATCTAGATCATTCTACCCCACTTTGAAATATCTACCAAAGAAGATTCGTGGGCAAATAGGCTTACTATACCTTCTTGCTAGAGTTGCAGACACCATAGCAGATTCTAAGGAAGGAGAAACTGAAGAATTGAAGCGATTGCTTAGCCAATACAATGATGTTGCACAGGGAAGGTCTGAAACCTTGCCGGATTTCAGTGAAATCGCAAGCATACAAGACAATGAAAGCGAGGCTGAACTTCTCAGAAATGTTCCAGATGTTATCGAAGGCCTTCAGGAATATTCACAGGCAGATCGAGAGAGAATGCTTGAATGTCTAGAGACAATAGTTGGCGGCCAGATATTGGATTTGGATAGATTTGGCGTGGCTAAAGAAGGCGGAGAAATTTCTGCTCTATTCAACAACGAAGAGATGGACGACTACACCTATAGAGTGGCGGGTTGCGTGGGAGTATTCTGGACTAAAATGTCATTAGCGCACCTAATATCCCTAGGTCGATACAAAGAGGAAGAACTCTTTGCAAAGGGCATAAGATTCGGAAAGGCACTACAGATGATCAATATTTTAAGAGACATTCCTGAAGACTTGAGGTTTGGTAGATGCTACATACCAAGTGAAGCACTTGCGAGGCATGATTTGACACCAGAGGACTTACTGAAGAAAGGTAACATCGACAAATTCAGGCCCCTATATGATGAGTATCTAGACATCACAAATGACCACTTAGATGCAGCAGTGGAGTACATCAAAATGTTACCTGAAACACAATTCAGATTGAAAGCTTCTTGCATGCTTCCAGTCCTAATTGGACAAAGAACTGTAACTCTACTTCGTGAAGGAAATATCCTCGATTCTGCTGATAGAATTAAAGTAACTAGGGATGAAATAAAATCATACGCAAAAAAACTCTTGAGAGCGTTAGTAATTCCGGGCGGGGTAAAGAGACTACTAGAGAAGAACAAAGATACTCCAAAAGACGATTAGTAATTTTTGCAAGTAGTTACCTACTTGTGATTATAATCGTCCGATTTGATTCAAACGTTCCAGTGGATTAAGTTTCCAAATTTAGGAAAATTCAACTTTGAATCTAACGTTACTCGCTGGTAAATGAAAATCTTCCAATGCCCGTAGGGCGGGTTGTGCAAATTACCACCATGCTGATAAGTGATGGACAAGACATCCTAGGTGAGCCCCATGCTAGAACGCCGCAAACCTCTGGATTTGTTGTTCCCTCTCAAGGGTGGAGCATCGAACGAAGTTGGTGTTCGAAAAGAGAGCATGACGGCTGCTCAGAGACTACGTGCTGCTGTCAATCTAACAGCAGACGCAGTGAAAGCTGTTAGCCTAACTGCAATGGAAGCTCTTCGAGAAGGTGCGGCATTCATCGGAATTGTAGGTGAGCAAGACGAACTAATCGATCCGTTCCAGCACTTAGATGCACCAATATGGGCTAGAGACCCACCTGTTGAGTTGCTCAAATTGGCTTACTCTTACTGTGAAGAATTGACTATGAGAGAAGCAGGGAACTTCTATCATTCTTTCAAGTATCTTCCAGAAGAACAGAGATCTGCAATGTGTGCAGTCTATGCATTTTGTAGAAGAGCGGACGACATTGCTGACGGAGACTGGCAAGACAGATTCCCTGGTTCGAAGGGCGAGATGGACCCTGAGGCCGTTGCCTACAGAGAAGAACTTGAAAGCCTGCAAAACAAGGACACAATCCTGCAAGAAGACCTCTATCTCGAGAAGATAACTCAATTATTCTTCTTCAGAAAGAAACTATCAACGTGTTATTCTGAAACCAGTAGCACAGACCCTGTTTTCCTTGCTTTGAAGGACACTGTCAAGAGATACAACATTCCAAGAAGCGTTTTCGACGATCTAATTACAGGGATGGAAGATGACCTCTACAACAACCGTTATCGTACATTCGATGAACTATACGTTTACTGCTACAGGGTTGCTTCTGTCGTCGGCCTAATGTGCATAGAAATCTACGGCTACGACGACCCAAGAGCACGAAAGTTCGCCGAATCTTGGGGAATATTCATGCAACTCACAAATGTACTGAGAGATGTTGGAGAAGACATCCAAAGAAACAGAGTCTATCTTCCGCTAGATGAACTTGAATCCAACGGCATAACAGAGGCTGAACTAAATGGTGACGTAATTCTAAACACGACGTGGGAGCCATACATCCACCACTATGCAAAGAGAGCTAGAACCTACCTTGCCGAAGCAAAACAACTGCTTCCTCTGCTACCACGCAGAACAAGATACTCTCCTGCTGCTATGATTGCTTTTTATGATAAAATCCTCAAACAAATCGAGAGGCAACAGGGAGATGTCTTCACAAAGCGTGTGAAATTGAACAAATTCCAAAAGTTGACACTAGCAGCTGCAGTTTATCTCAGACACCGATTTATCCCAGGTTGGCTAAATCCTGTCTGGACAGGTTTCTCCAAATTAGGCCTCCTACCTGACGTTTGATGGGAGGTGTTAGGCATGGAAATGCCGTCTAAGCGATACATTGCGTTGATGGTATTTGGCGGTTTTCTACTTGCATTACTGGAGCCAATTATTCTCTTACTAATGGGCGATGACTTGGGAGGAGCGTTCTGGCCGATGGCAAAACGTTCACTCGACTGGACGTATTTTCTGAGAGATAACCGTACAATTGTTTTCGCATTCTTTATCCTTGCAGTTCCCCTTTCTTATGTGAGGTCTAGAAGTGCAAGTAATCTAGAGAAGTCAATTTTTGTCGTATTTACAGGATTCATCATTGGATTGCTTGGAATTTTTTCCTTATTGAATTGGGCCTATTACAGAGATGCCTTTCTTTTGCTACCTACAACCTATGGGTTCTTACTGCTTTGCAGTGCTCTAGTTATTCGTGGCATACCAGAAAATCCATTCAGAACTGAAGAAGGTAGAGTAGAGAAAATCTCTCACATTGTTGTGGTCTTACTAGCAGTTTGGTTGATATCACCAGGATTATCATCCATGGCCGGATTAGCGCCATCGCCTCCAAAACTTCAGATTGAAGAGGGTCAATATCAAGTGTCAATCAACAGTTACGAATACCCAATGCCAGAAGAGGTTTCTAGCATCCAAGGAGACTATGAAGAGGACGTTGTGTTTTCAGTTTACATAGCAATACCTGAGGATTACGATGAAGTTATGCCACTAGCAATTTTGCTACATGGATTCGCTAATCCTTTCTTTGAATCTTACACTGATTGGGTTGAAGAATTAGCATCTCGAGGAGTAGCAGTTGCTTACATCCAGTACCCATCAGACGTAATGCCACCTGGCCATGATACGTTTGAGTTACACGAAGAGGATGGCATGTCAAACCACCCATATCACGTTCCTAGGGCAATCGCAATAAATGCCGCTCTAGAATTCATGGCAACACTACTTCCAGATAACGTTGACCAAGAATATCTAATGGTTGCAGGACATAGCCTAGGTGCAGGATATTCCTTCCTTGCTTTAGATTGGGCTCTAGAGAATAACTGGGGTAGTGAAGCATTATTCCTAAGCCTTGAAGCACCATATGCTAGACCTGTACAGGATCATCTTCAATTCAATGTAACAAGATTACCTGATAATTTCCTAGCACATATTGCGATAAGTGAGGATGACATGAGCGTAAACGAATGTTTCGGCGTCCACCATCAAAATTTACTGGGCGATGATGCTTTGTTGATTGAGGTCCCAAGTGATAGACACGGCTTCCCTAGATTGGTTGCAAGTCATTACTTACAAGCGACAGAAGCGCATGATGACTTAGCTGATTGGGGATTCTACAGACGAGTTGTTAGCCAAGCAAACTGGCTGGTTTCTAGTGCACTAAATGATACTGTGAGTGAATCAAAATGGAGAACTGAGTTAATTGATTCAGAAAAATTACGATACATGGGCGAATGGTCTGACGGAAAAGAAGTGGAAGCATTACGAACTTGGAATGATGCAATGAACAGTGACAGATTTGGTCATTGCGCTGACTGGACCGGCCCTTAATCAAGCGTTTCTGGTGAATGCTTGTATTCCGGTGATGTATCTTCCCAAAATTAAGTTGTGAATATCGTGAGTTCCTTCGTAGGTTTTCACTGATTCTAGGTTAGCCATGTGGCGCATGACTGGATATTCGTCTAGGATTCCGTTTGCACCGTGAATATCTCTAGCAACCCTTGCAATCTCTAGAGCAATGTCTACATTGTTCATCTTTGCGAGTGAAATTTGCTCATTGAACCAGGTTCCGTCATCCTTCTTTCTTCCTAGATGATAAGCAAGGAGTTGGCCCTTTGTGATCTCCCTGAGCATCCATGCTAGTTTGTTCTGTACCAACTGATAGGAAGCAATTGGGTGATCGAATTGAATTCTGGATAGTGCGTAAGTCTTAGCAGAATGGAAACATGCCATAGCAGATCCGAGTGCACCCCAAGAAATTCCGAATCTGGCATTGTTCAAACAAGAGAACGGGCCTCTTAGACCCTTGACTCCAGGTAGGATTCTATCCTTAGGAATCTTACAATCTTGGAATACGAGTTCGCTTGTAACGCTTGCTTTCAATGAGTGCTTTCCTTTCATTTCCGGAGCACTAAACCCTTCGTCACCTTTCTCTACAATGAACCCACGAATCACCCCGTCTAACTTTGCCCATACGATTGCTACATCTGCGATGGTACCGTTAGTAATCCACATCTTTGCTCCGTTGAGCAGGTAATGGTCACCCATATCCTCGGCTTTAGTGATCATATCACCAGGGTTTGACCCGTAATCCGGCTCGGTAAGTCCGAAGCATCCAATCCATTCACCGGTGGTCATCTTAGGTAGGTAGTGTTGCTTTTGTTCTTCGCTTCCGAAATCCCAGATTGGGTACATGGCAAGTGAACCTTGTACACTGGCAAATGAACGCAGACCAGAGTCTCCTCTCTCCAATTCTTGGCAGATTAATCCATATGCTACGTAAGAAAGTCCTGGGCAGTCATAGCCCTTCAGTGGAGCGCCTAAAACCCCCATTTCTCCAAGAGCGACACGCCATTCGTCGAGGAAAACTCCCTCTTCACAAGCGTGCTCGATTTTTGGAAGTACTTCTTCGTCTACCCAATCCCTTACCATATCACGAATCATTATCTCTTCTTCAGTCAATAGTGACTCGATATCATAGAAGTCTAGACCCTCGAACGGCTCCATGCTTTTATGCGGTACAAAGAGACACATGAAGGTTGGGTAATTATTTCTCACCCGATTTATTACGCTTGAACAAGTTTGCATATTTTTTCTGCAGCCAAGGACTATTCCAATAGATTAGACCAATGAATACACCGGGGACACATAGAGCCACTAAAATTACCAAAACGTACGGAACATCTCCATCGTCTATCATATTAGCTGGCTCAAAGGAAACTATCCTACCTTGGCTGGTTATTAGGAAACCAGAATATTCTGAGTTTTCCCATGCAAACGCATAACTGTCCCCTCCAAGAAGGACATCTTCCTCAGATGCGTTATGGTTTGAAAACATCAAAAATGCATCTTCTGTATACTGATTCCACCTTGCCATGCCAAGCGGCGCAAGCGAAATTATGGTGGAGGAATCTGCAGCTGTATTGTCGCCAATCATATCACCATCCAGTTCACCGAGTATGGTTATTGGTCCTAGTGTTGATTGGGTAGAGTCAATAATATCAATCTCGATTGGAGCAGTTTTCATTCCGCTTGCAAACCCAGTGCAGGAATTCATAGTGGGGTCTTCACATCCAATTCCAACCCATGTGTGGAATCTTGAATTAGAGATCCAGGTGACTGTATCTGCTTGGTCGATTACTGCAATTCCGTCGTTGAGAGTGCCAAGCACGCAGATATTCTTGTTCTTCAAGCAATCAATATCTGTTATCCTTGATGATGCTTCATTATTTAGAAGAGTAAATGTGTCAGCATAGTATTTCCAAATCTGTCCATCATCTGTGCCCAAATATGCAACAGAGGAACCTGCAGTAAAATGGACCGCATTGATGTTTTTACCAGCCATTGATGCTGAACCCTCTGCTTCTCCCAAAGCATAGTTTGACGAGTTGTATCTGAGGACTGTGCCGCCACTTCCAACCAATAGAGCACTTTTTCCTCCGGGGTGCCAGCCAACAGCCTTTAGTGAATTTGTTGTTTCATTTTCCAGTCTTACATCTGTAGATTCGTCATCAGCATTTTCAGCAGACAATAGGTGAGCATATCCATCTTCTCCGTAAATCAGAACCTGCGTTCCGTCTGGAGAAATCTCTCCACCGTTAATTCCTAAGTCGAAATTAGTCAACTTTCTCTCGATGTTGATGTCAACAGTTCTTTCTGGCTCTGAAGCGGATGCGGCCAGAGGCAAAAGTACCAACACCGTCAGGAAAAGAGCCAACCTGCGCATGTACTGGGGAAAGCGTATTGCCCAAAAAGGGGTCGCTTGCCATATCTTTGGAAAGGTAGTCCTTATCTCCTAAATTGATTTGGCGGACACATGGAGAGATTCGAAGTCAAGCGTGGCGTAATCAAGTCGATGGGTGGCAATGCAGGTTTAGCAAAGTTAGCAACTCAACATTTCAACGATGTTGAAGTAAATGCAGATGGTGTGTTTACCGCTTCATTCGCAATTCTTACCAGCGTTACAGCAGAATACACCGATGATGGAAAACTACAGGTCGATGTCGAGCAAATGAAAGGTGACGACCTCTCTAGTTTCCTTTCCCAAGATGGGGGAAGAGAGAAGGCAATGCAATCTCGTCAGAGATGGTCTATGTTCCTAGACGAGGCTACTGGATATTCAGCAAAGCAGCGTGGAGATAAAGCAAAGGAGCAAGCTAAGAAATTCTCAAAGGCTCGCTCAGCGATAAAGATGGCACACAAGTCTATCGAGATGTCTTCTACAGTAACCCAAGAAACCATTGACAAGGCGCATGAAATGATTGCTGAGTTAGAGAAGATGATGGAAGAAGGCACAGCACCTTCCGAAGGAAGAGTCAAGAAACTCAACGACCTTCTTTGAGGTGGTATCCTGCTTACCAGAGAGAGTCTTATCGAGAGATGCCCTAGAGTGGCAGAGCTTGATGATTCATCTCTAGAACGTCTGAAATTAATGATTGGATTTGTCGATGAATCTGTGGGGATAGACCACCTAGTAAACTGCTTAGCAGATGGAACATCCGCTGGTGGAGATGGAGTTATCCGATGTTATGTCGGATTTGAGCCATCAGGAAAAGCTCACATCGGCTGGAAAGTGATTTCTCTTCAAATGAAAAGAATGCTTGACTCCGGAGCTAATGTTTTGATTTTCTTAGCGGATTGGCACGCCTGGGTAAATGACAAGTTCTCGGGTGTGATGGAAGATATCCAAACCACTGCAACTTACATGGAAGAGACTTTCAGAGCGCTTCTTGGAAATCCTCCCGAGGGAGAAGGCCCAGGTGAACTGAGATTTTTGTGGGCGTCCAGCATAATGGATTCAGGAGATTATTGGGCTAGAGTTTTGAGATGTTCGAAAAACATGAGTCTGTCAAGGGTTCGTAGAACTTTTTCCATAATGGGTAGATCTGAGGATTCATCCGATGGCGACCTCTCTAGATTCTATTACCCTGCTTTACAGGCCGCTGATATTTTCGAGATGGATATCGATGTAGCAATCGGTGGAATGGACCAGAGAAAGGCACACATGTACATGAGAGACGTAGCTGATAGGTGGGGCTGGTACAAGGCAACCTGCCTGCATACTCCAATCATTTCCGGGCTAAAATCATCAGGAGCAAGAATGGAATCTTTTGACCACAAAATGAGCAAATCGGATCCTAGCGGCGCCATTCTTTTGCACGACGATGAGAAGAAACTAGCAAAGAAAATGCGTAAGGCATTCTTGGACCCCGAACAAACTGATTCTCCTGTTTATGAATTGATTGAGCACATCATTTTACCAGAATTTGGGGAAGTCGTTGTAACTCCAAAACCAGAATTTGGAGAACCTAGCACATGGACAGACCTCGACTCATTCAGGAACGCCGTTGCCGATGGAACCCTACACCCGTTCGATGCAAAAATGGGTGTCGCTGCGGGCCTGTCTCGTGGTTTAGCTGTAGTTTCGGATTACTTCGAAGCAAACCCAGACACTCTTGAGCGCGTGAATCAACTAACCAAGTGAATAGACAAGGTTCATCAACGGGTTTTTTGTGGAGCCAAACAACCCCGAAGGGGTTGAGTGATTGTTATGCCGAATATCGTGGTTCTAGTAAAGCGCGTCCCAGATACCAACGCGAGAATTGTTGTCAGTGGAGACAGAGTCGACTTGTCAGCCGTCAAGTGGGTAATCAGCCCATATGATGAATTCGCAATTGAGACTGCTCTACAGCACAAAGAGGCTGCCGGCGGAACTGTAACAGCTCTTACACTAGGCCCTTCTGATGCTGATAAAGTACTCAAGGATGCTAAGGCAATTGGTGTAGATGAAATTGTCAGAGTATGGGACGACTCATGGTCTGAACTGGATTCAAATGCAATCCAATCCGCACTTTCTCAAGCCATAACTGGCCTAGGCGCAGAAGTGGTATACTGTGGCAAGACTGCTGCAGACACTGGTGCAGGTTCCACTGGACCAGGCATTGCTGAGAGATTGGGATGGGCTAGCGTTTCCAACATCACAGATGCATCATTCGACGGTGGAATGACCGTAACTACCCCTGTTGAGGGTGGCTCTGCAAGAGTTTCTGTTTCTGGAAATGCAGTTATTTCCTGTGACAAGGGAAGCATGAAGGTTCGAAAGCCAAACGTCAAGGGAATTATGATGGCAAAGAGAGCACAAGTAAACCTAGTG
>WTIV01000249.1 GCA_011525095.1 Methanobacteriota archaeon | reverse complement strand
TATTCCCAATGGTTGCAAGAGACAAGGCTCGAGTTCGAACACAAATGTCTGCAGGTCTTAGCAGAGAAGACCTCGATGAAGTCCTACGAATCTTCGAGAGCGCAGGCAAATCTGTCGGTCTAATTTGATATTTGGAATGAGTTATTCTTCTTCAGATTCGAATGACTCGACCACTTCAATCAGATCAGAATCGTCTGATGCTATATCCTCTTCCTGTTGTTCGAGGTATTCTTTAGCAGGCATGTCCTTGAATGGATTATTTCCATCCTCAATCATGCACAGCAATCTCCATCTTGGCGCCCAAGATAGGTGAATGTAGAGTGGGCCTGGAATCATCAACAATCCCCAAGCCAAGTACTGTGTTACTGTATTGTTGACAAGTAAATCAGTATGTATTAAAGTAAACAATGCAAATCCAATAAACGGCATTGGATACAGAACCTTGCGGTTTACGGCAATTGGCATACGGCCTGTAAAAGCAGTCACTAACCGACTAAACAAACCAAGGAATGCGGTTGCAAAAATCAACAAACTTGCATGCAGCAACCAAAGAGCAAACCAAAATTCTTCTGTCATAATGTAAGGAAGAAGCAGGGCAAGTGAGACTAACAGACCGTAAAATGCGCCAATGTTAGATGGATGTGAAAGCCACAATGGCAACTTTGAGAAACGGCTGGAAAGGCCGCCACCAGTAACCATTTCTCGCTGAGAATCATCCAGCGAAGCCATACTAACACCCCTCGGCGAGTCTTCGGCCATGCCATCTCTGCTGGGCAGTCACCATTTGAAGGTACGGTGTGTTAACATGGATTGAGCGATTTTTTCACTCATTTGAGAAAATACGAGAAATCGGACCCTGTACCTCAAGTTCTTCTTCAGGTAGCCAATTTCTCTCGAGCAAAGTTGACTCTTGTGACTCTCTTTCCCTCGCATCATCAAATTCATCGTTAGATTCATTGATTGCATTATTCAATGAAATGGCTTGATTGATAATTGAGAGATGCTTTTGCAAAGTTGATTCTTTCAATGAACTATCCCAAACAGAAAGGGTGGAGATATCCTCGTCTTGTCTGTGTACAATCCAGCCTCCAAGACTATCTTTAGCAAACTTCAGACGGTGGTTCCCTGGATTGACCCATTTACCTGAAAAGTTGACCATCACCTCAGAATCCGATACATATTGCGATTCCATGAAAGGATGATTCAAGTTAACAGCGAGTGGAATATTGACGGCTTTTTTTGCGTTTAAGATTAGAATTGAGTCAACAGCAATCACTGTTGAAATTACAATAAAGATATTGACAACCCAAAACATCCCGATGAACACCAATGCAGATAGGAGTAATCCCAAGCCAAACTTCGATTTTAACTGGGTACTTGCTAATTCTTTGCCCAGTGGAGTATTGGCAAAGAGAATCAGGCCCTTTGGTGCCTCCATGACCTCGCCACTTAGATTTAGGACATGAAACCCTCGTTGGATTGGTTGTTTGAACCTCACCATTCAAGAAGGGTACAATCACCAACCACCCCGTAGGGGTGTGTATGGTCGAGTTGCCAATGGGTAATATCATCGAAGAAAGGCGGGGTGGCATAGGTGCACTCTCAACCCTTCTCAACGAGATGGTAAAACTCGGAGTAAACGGTTATATCCGGTGTGAAAGGACACCAAAGGAAAAGATGCCAAGAGTTGGCCAAGTAGTTATTCAGCATGGCGAAATTTGTGTTGCTATTCATGAGGAGAAAGCAATCTTGGAAGGCGTGGATGCACTTATTGAAATCGAAACTGACTGTCAAGAATTAGACTGTTTGATTCAATTGATAGAGGATGTAGATGTACAGAGAATAATCGATTTGCATCCCTCTGCTAAATTATCTGTTGAAAATCCGGAGGAAAAGGAGTCTTCCAAATGGTGGGATAACATAAGCAGTAGAAAGACTGCATGGACTAAATCAAGTAAATTACCTACGATCGACGCATCTATCGAGGCCCCAGAATTTGTACGAGCTAAAGCCGCATCTATGGTCCACAGAACCGCGGCTCTTGGAATTAGTTTAGGACCAGGGAGCGTCTATTCAAATGAAAGTGAAGAACTTTTTTCCCTAGCATCTAATCTGAAAAATCACGGGAAACCTCTGTTGGTAATCAGCAGGAAAACGAGAGAAGAGGTTTCGGTCAAATTTGACATACCTGCTGACGATTGCCTTTGGCTTTCTCAAAGAGAAGGAGAAGGCATTCAGTTCGTTGATCTTGATGCGATTAAAGGAACGGTTTATGGATTCCTTGAAGGAAACCTAAGAGCAGTATTACTCCTTGATGGTTTAGAATACCTTGCAAATATTTGTGGAGAAAAACCTGTTATCGAAATGATAAGAGAAATTTCTGATAGGATGCGGTATGAAGATGATTGCCTGCTTATCTCATTCGATAAATCAGCATGGAAAAGTACCGATTCCGCACACATAACCCGTGCAGCACCATCGATTGATACTGACTTGTTACACTCTTGGAATCAAGACCCAGAATCATTGTTGGACCATCCATTGATGGCACCACCTACTGAAGAAGAGATTCTGCGTCTCAAAGATTACCTCGATGAGAACACTCCTGAATCTTTTGTTATCGAAGAAGTTGTTGAGGAAAATGTCGAGGAAACTCCAATTCTACCTGAAGCCGAAGTCGTAACTGAAATCCAAGAAATTGAGCCCGTCATTATCGAAGAGGTCGAAACCATCGAAGAGGCTGAAGTTGTCACTGTTGAGCCGGAAAAGAAAGGCCCAAGAAAGGCCCAAAGAGTAAAGCGCAGAAAAGCAACTCACGCTAGAGTTCCTAGCGATAGGGAAACCAAGTTAGCGGGACTATCTGCAGTGAGCAAAAACAAGGTTATCGGAGATTTGCCGTCAACGAACCCACTCCCGAAAACAGCCATCGGTGTTGGAAGCGAGGGCAAGTTCAAATCTATTTCAAAGAAGATTAGTAGTGGAATAAGTGATGCTGTTAGACAAGACCCGAGCAAGAAAAAACACACTTTGCCTGCTACTAAACTTGGTCCAAAACCTGCGCGAAGAACCAAGGCAAAAGCAAACGCAAAAGTCGTGAGCCCACTTGCTGCCCGAGGCATTGAAATCAAGCGCAATCTGGCTAATAGAAGACAGGCCTCAAGCGTACCGCAGAGGGAAATCGACATAGACAAAGAATTGGAGTCTTGGAAGAAAAAAGAGGAGGAAGTCGAGTGAGAATGACACACAGAGAAAAACTCCTGCTCGCTTTAGCTAACGCTAGAGAAAGTCTTGGAAGAGATGCAACTTCCTCCCGCACTGCCATGTCAAAACTGAATACACTCCGTGGAGTCAATGAGGTACAAGACACCAGGGAATCTGACCTTCTATCTCGAACTGGAACCGAAACAAGACCGACTTTCGACATAGTCGCCGACCAAGTTCTTGGAAAGACCCCGACATGGAAACCAAGTGTAAATTTGGACGATGGCGATTCCTCACTCGCTCAGATCGCTGCAAAAAGAATTGGCGAAATGAGGGAGAAACTCGAGTTTGAGGAAGGAGAAGAGGACTTGCTGGGAGACTCATTGGGGCTACTGAAAGACGGTAGACCTGTATGGGCAGAGGTTCTTGACAACCAAAGAGGATATTCAACAAATTATAGTGACTTCGGGATGAAAGATTTGTCCTTCAAGCCATTGTGGCCACCAGTTCAGAAACTCTCCGACCACAAAACTTGGAAAAATTGGCACGTAGTAGAGGAGAACACTAGAGCTTCAAACGCATGTGAGAAAGTAATTGACAAACCAGGCCTCTCCATGAACCCACTACTGATTCTCGGCGGAAATGGTTGTGGAAAATCACACATCTTGTCTGCATCGGTTCAAGCAATGATTCGAAGACAAGATGGAAACGTACACCTTCTATCTACATCAGCTATGCGTGGATGGGACTCACTTCCAAATGGCTGGCAAGATGCAGTTGCGCACGCTAGTCTAATCGCAATAGACGACTTGCATTTAGCAGATGAAAGAATTGCAACTGAGTTAGGTATGTTAATCGATTATGCTCTCAACTTAGGAGTTCAAATTATTGCAACATCAAGAGTTGAATCGAATGAATGGCCTGCTAGAAGGCTGTGGGAAGTCATGAGGTCTGCAACCAGTGTTTGGATTAACAAACCAAGTTCATCATCGCTAATCACACATCTTAGAAGAAATACTAGCGGAAGATCGCTATTGTTAGACGATTCTATGCTTGCTAGGATTGTTAACCATAGTGACGGCGATTGGAGAACAACCAATGCTGCATTCGAGAAAGTAGCGCTATCGATAGAATCTGGCGAGAGAATTGTCAATGCGGACGACGTTTCAGACATCCTAAACGAAACACAAATTGTCAAATCCAATTATGAAATCTACGAGGAAAGAGACAATCTCGAGGCAATTGCGGCTAGAGTAATCGAGGAAACTTTCGATACGGTATACACTGGCCTCGACCCGGGTGGCGTTGAATTGAATGTGCCACTACCTGAATTGTCTGATGATTGGGTAGTTCCTGAACTTACAATTCAAGAGAAGGATGAACTTCACGAAGTACTGACCTCAGATAACCTTACACCACACGTTACTACTACACTAACAGTCGATGAAAATGAGAAATTTTTGTTAGAGTCTGAGACCGAACTTAGGGGCCTAGATAGGGCAAGAGTTGCTGAAACAACATCTAGCATAGATAATATCACAAACAAAATGTTTGAAGATATGGAGAGAGAACACATCGACCACTCAAACCAGTTAATGGAACTTGAAGAAGAGATGTATTCACTTGCTGAAACAAGCAAGAACGCATCTGTAGAAGAGTTGATTCAAATCGCAGATAGGATCGCAGAAATAGAAGTAATCCTGGGAAACATCTCTAACGCCCCTGTCTATACTCAATTAACACCAATCAAGGTATTGCAACCGATAGGTGGCGAAGCATGAACAAGCCCTGGTGGATGTCGGGAGTGCCTTTCTCCTGCCAACCAAATTGTGGCAAATGCTGTGATGAACCCGGAGGCATTGTCTACCTAAGGCCACAAGATGCTGAAATGCTTGCCAATCATCATGGAATGGAGGTTACAGATTGGCTGGAAAGAGATTGCAGACAAACCATGGATGGTAGATATATTCTGAAATCTGACCAATACACGGACATTTGCATATACTTGGATGGAGAGAAAAAATGCACAGTTTACGAAGCTCGTCCTGCACAATGTAAGTCATTTCCATTTTGGGCTGAGAATGTCCGCTCTGACAGGTCTTGGAAATTGACTGTTAGTAGTTGCCCAGGCTTAGATTCAGAAGAGGCTTTCATCATTGATGGCAACACGATTAGAAAGAAAATATTGGATGACCGTGACGCTTTCAGAGGGTTCAGAAAATGGCCTGCATGAGAAAATGATATTTTCTTGAGTTATCAAATCCTGCAAGCCTATTACACTTAGTGTTGCATAACACACCCAATCTGTATCGCTTTGACCTAAACAGGGTCGACCTTATACACAGGTGTCATTTCGAACGGGCCGGTGGCAAATTGATGAGCGATGAAGAGTCTCTTTTCGAACTGACTTCATCCCACCTAAACACGGGTATGCGAGGCATACCTGTTGGAACCTGCCGAACATCATTTGTCACACCAACAGAAGGCGTTCACTATTGCGGATACCCAATAAGTGAACTTGCATCACTGCTACCTGAGGATGTTATCTACCTACTATTCAACAAAGAATTGCCTAATTCAGACCAGTCTTTAAAATTCCAAGAGGAACTAAAGTCACGAGGAGCACTTCCTGACGGAGTAGAACAAGTTCTAGCATCACTTCCAAGAGATGGACACCCTATGGACTGGTTGTCAATTGGAATTCATACATTGGGAATGCTTGGTGGTGAGGGCGACTGGAAGAGTGATGCATTGAACCTAGTAGCAAGGATGCCAAGATTGCTTGGACTAATTTTCCGATATAGAGAAGGAAGATTAGTGAACATTCCAGCAGATGACCTGTCAATGGGCCTAGTTGCTAGGTTTACCAATACACTAGACCTTGCTGATGTAGATAAATCAGTAATGGACCAAGTAATTGCGACATACCTTGTACTGCACATGGACCATGGTGGAGGTAACCTTTCAACATTCGCTGGCAAGGCGGTTGCAAGTGGACACGCAACTGTTTACTCATCGATGGCTGGGGCAATGAATGCTCTGTCTGGACCACTACACGGAAGAGCAAACCAATCATGCTTTGAATTCGTACAGAAGATTGGAACATCGGATCCTGCTGAGGTTGAAGCATTCGTAAGAGGTGAGTTAGAGGCCCGACGTCCTGTATTCGGATTCGGACATGCTGTCCTCCGCGCTGAAGACCCAAGGGCAACAGTTCAATTTGCTCTTGGAGAGAAAATTTGTCCTGATGATGAGTACTTCAAGACAATCAGAGTCCTCAGAGAAGTTGCCCCAAGAGTTCTATCTGAAAATCCAAAAATTAGCAATCCTAACGCAAACGTCGATATCGCAAGTGGAACTTTGCTAAACCACGTTGGGCTTTGTGACCCTGAATATTATACAACATTCTTCGGATGGGCACGAGTTGCTGGAATTGGTGCGCAAATCGTAGACGAGAGAACTGTGATGAGAGGCGGCAAAGGAACACCGATTTACCGACCAAAATACATCGCAGAAGAACAAACATTGCGTCATGTTGACTGAATAACTGGTCGTGGAGTCTTTCCACAGCCTCTGTGACCAATCATTCGAACTGCTTTCCATCCCAATTGTTCATCGCTTATCTCATGCCATGGAGTAACTTCTTCTGGAATAATTCCATTCTCCAGACCTTTCCACTGCTCATCGCTAAGAGGCATTGTTGCTGGGCGCATCCACCTTTTGCTACCACATGGTAAATCCATAGAAGGGTCGGGAAAATCGGTTAGAATCGATAGACCCGCACCAAGTAAATCACGCTCCATATGAGGGTGGCCTGGCCAAACATATACTGGGAAATCACCTAGGATTTTTCTAAGACGATTTAATTGCCTGCCCTTCAATCCAACCGGGAAGCCAAGGTGGATGAACCGCTTGATTCCTTCAAAGTAATCAACTGCGCATGGCATCATTGGAGATCCTGCCTTTTGTTGTGTTTTCATTAGTCGATTGAAAGAATATGATACAAATTGAGGCAGTGCTCTGATTCGCTTTGAATTATGTGAACCAGTCCTTGGCACAGTCGGTAGTAACCTTGACCAGGGTCTGTTTGAGCCCGACAATTTTGCAACCTTTTCCATTGGTTTGTGAAATGCATAAAACACAGCGGCCTCTTTGTGTATACCTGCTTCATCAACCATTGCACTGGCCAATTCCATTATTCGCGCCATTCTCTTTGTTGGTTCTTTTTCAATAGAAGGTAGGCATCGCTTAATTTCCAAACAGGCGACTTTGGAATGCTCTTGCCAGGGAACTAACCATTCTTTGTCAGCCATCAATTTCTCAAATGAACAAAATCCTACTTTTTCCAAATCCGCTAAATCCCATTCCTCAACAATCCTTGGCCGTCCATCCAACTTATCTTTTGGAATCGAAACCGTGTGGTCATGATGAACCACCAACTGGTCATCAGCAGTCAAGCGTAAGTCGAATTCGACACCATCCATAATTTGCATAGCTTTCACTAAGGAAGCATGCGTATTTTCTGGATGTTGAACAAACTCCATTGGTTTGGCTTGAAACGATTTCATTATTGAATCATGTGCCGGAAATTGAAACCGGCCCAACTATCATAAGCGGTGAAACTCAGTACGAGGCATGGCAGAAGACCAAAGAGTAAGAGGATATTGTGCTTATGATTGGGGTAAGAGTGCGTTTGAAACATCTGTAACGACAGCAGTTTTCCCTGCGTGGTTCGCATACTTATTCGCAGAAGCAAATGGAATTTCAACAAAAATTCTCGGTTCAGAGTGGACTGCTGATGCTATGTTTTCTGCCGCTGTAATGGTTGGAGCATTGCTTGTAGCAATATGTGCACCTTCGCTGGGTGTAATTGCAGACAGGCGAATGATCAAAATTTGGTGGCTCAGAACACTTACTTGGGTAGGTTCGATTTCCTGTGTTCTACTAGCACTATCTCCATACCTCGGTGTTTCTATTGGATGGATTTGGGCAACAATCATGTTCATGGTTGCAAATGTTGGTCTAAACGGTGCGGGAGTATTCTACAATGCATTATTGCCGCACATGGGCGATGAATCTGAAATGGATTCTATTTCGAACAAAGCCTTTGCAGCAGGATACCTAGGTGGAGGATTATTACTCGTTGTCCATCTTGGGATGGTTTTGACTCTAGACGGAGGTTGGGTTATTCCGTTCGTGATGGCTTCTTCTGGAATTTGGTGGCTAGGTTTCGCTCAAATGACATTCAAGATGGTACCAGAACCACACATCGAAGATGAGATGGAGCCAATGGGCCTAGTTGCATCAACCAAACTAGCGTTAGGTGAAGTATTATCCACTCTAAAGGACATCAAGAGCTTCAGAACCCTGTTCTTTTACATGCTGGCATACTTCTGTTTCATAGACGGAATTAACTCGGTTACTGCTCTTGCTGGCGTGTTTGGAATCGTTGTACTTGGACTTACAACAACTGGATTAATTCTAACGATATTGATCATACAATTCGTAGCCGCACCAGCTGCGATTGGATTCACTAAGTTAGCCGACAAATGGGGCACCAAGAAAGCTTTGCAATTCTCTCTAATTTGTTGGTGTGTGGTAATTGTTGGAGCACTGTCATTCGCACCTCTTGAATTAGAAGAGCACGAGGATTACGACATTCAGTATACTTGGGACGAAGAGTCCAGCACTTATGTCGCTGAAGCAAGAGAGGGTGTAAACAACATAGCAGCACTACCTGATGACGATGAACAAAAGTGGGCACTCGAAAACCGTGACATCTTACCCGTTCAGAAAAATGAAGATGTGAGAGATGGTGATGCAGTTGAATGGGCGTTCGATGATGATGGCGCACCCGTTCCTGTAAATGTCATTTTGACCGAAGACTCCCTTGCAAAGTTGAGCGATTCTATGGATGAATCTAGATTCTCATACAGCATCGAGGGTGGAGAATTTGGAGACCAAACAGGCCTTGGAGTTAATCACCCAACCAGTCTCGGTGATGGAGTTTTGGATTTCATACCTGACACCGCACGCTCACTAATTTGGGCACCCCTTGGAATCACAGTATTCTTCCAATTCTTACTCCTAGGAGCATTTGCAGGAGCACTACTCGGTGGATCACAAGGACTTGCTCGCTCCATGTTTGGACAAATGGTTCCTGAAACCAGGTCAGCAGAATTCTTCGGATTCTTCGGATTCTTTGGAAAGGTTGCTGCTCTGCTAGGCCCCCTAATTTACGCTGTCATGACAGTGTGGTTCGATTCAAGAGTCGGTATTTTTGCAATTTCACTGTTGATTGTTGCTGGTGCAATTCTACTCAGGAAAGTAGACGTCGAAGACGGTATCGCAGTTGCGAAAGCAGAGGATGAAAGAAACCGTTCCAAGGTTGCGGAGTGAAAATACTCATAGCCGTAGGCAATGGGCGGTAGGACAATGAGTCCTTACTGGGTGATGATGGGGATTATTCTTATCCTCACTCCCGTAGTATGTTGGGTGTTCACTTTAGGTAGGGAACATACAAGGACACCACTTAGCAAAGCGTTTGAAGTCATTCATGAGAAAAGATACTACCTACACGCCCTAGGTTACTTGCTAATCATCAGGTGGAAGGCGCTTACTGATGATCTAAACGAGCCGATTAAAAATCAAACAGGTAACTGGACAGATTGGGTCTACGCCATCGAGGGCGATGTGACACTATGGGTGCAGCAGACGTTTGAAAACGCTGTTTTGACTGAGTTCCTAAACTTCCATTACCTATTCATTTACCTGTTCCTAATTTACATTACAACCGTCTACTACGCCTACGTTGGTGAGAGAGACATGACCGATAAGGTCACTCTGAATTACCTCTTAATCTACGCTTTAGCTGTACCATATTACCTGTTCTTCAACGTTGAAGTCACCTCATCTTGGATTCCAGGAATGAAAGCATTGCTTTACCACGATGGATGGTACACTGTATTTTACGCAACTCATGACCCGCTAGACAATGCAGTTCCATCACTACACGTAGCGA
>WTIV01000112.1 GCA_011525095.1 Methanobacteriota archaeon | reverse complement strand
CTTTTGGTCTGCCTGATGACCCTCAAGCAGACCTTTTAGGTTTCCAAGTTTTTAGAGAGCAAAGAATTGTTAGGATATCACAAAGTGCCAGGAAAGCATTAGACTTCGCACTTGCTATATAATTTGCATTACTTTTTAATATATGTCATATACTATTACAGTTGAGACCTCTGATGGTGAGAAGAATACATTTGAGTGTGATACTGATCAATACATTCTGGATGCTGCAGAAGAAGCAGGAGTTATAATGCCATACTCTTGTAAAGCAGGTGCATGTTCAACCTGTGCAGGAAAAGTTGTATCTGGAACATTAGATCAGAGTGAACAATCATTTCTAGATGATGATCAACTTGAAGCAGGATTTGCTTTATTATGTGTCTCTTATCCAACATCTGACTGTGAAATTCTTGCTGAGAAAGAGGATGAACTATACTGATGTTGAATATCATTAAACTCCATGATAATTATAATGATCCAACATGGAGTGTTATTGTTGGATTGATCATATTTTTGGCTGGGGTCACATATTATATTGTCTATATAATGCGTATGGCATTTGATGAATTGGAAGATGGCAGAACAAATCAACCAGAAGGACGCAAACCAGGACCAGGAGATATTTCTCCTGAAACACAGGATTGATGATGCTGAAAAAGTAGCAGAAGAACTTCGTGACCGTGTTCGTAAACTGGAGCGTTGGGTCTGGGGTGCAGGTGCTGTCATCACTGCTGCCATTACACTTATTGGTTTTATTGCCGCAGTAGATGCAAAGGAGGTAAACAATGGGAGCCATGACCCCACCAAGCAGGAAGTCCTGCTATAACTTTAGAGTAGTAGAAATCAATAGGGTAGTTGATGGTGACACCATTGATGTAACAATTGATCTTGGATTTGATCTCTTCAAGAAAGAGAGAGTAAGAGTTGCTGGTGTAGACACACCAGAGAAAAGAACTCGTGACCTAGAGGAGAAAGAGCTAGGTATTGATGCTACCAACTGGATGAAAGCAAAACTAGAAGGTGCTATAGATGGAGATGACGATCTCATCATTAGAACTGAACTTGTTGGTGGTATGGGTAAGTATGGTCGCCTTCTTGGTTGGTTATATATTGGAGATGCAGAGACATCACTGAATGAACAGATGATTGAGCAGGGTTATGCATGGCCATATGATGGTGGCACAAAGCAGAAAAACTTTGAAGAATTAAGAGAGATTAGAAGAGCACATGGCACTCTTATAGACTGATTTATAAATAGGTTGCCACTGCAGGCAATCTCATGTCAAACACATTCAAATGGTTTGCTCTTGGATTGGGAGCAATTTTAGGCATTGGTCACATTGGAATGATAGGACTCATTGCTACCAGAACACAAACAAATTTACCTGATATCAATTTACCTGTTGGTGATTACACATCATACAAAGTTGAGGCAGGTCAGGAAGGTTATAGCATAGAGTACAGTGCTAATGATCCAAAGGTGATGAGCACAAAAAAGTATATTGATAAGAAGAATGGATTTTTTGGAGTAGGTGGTAAATCTGTTGTGGATGTTGAGACTGAATATACCATGGAAGGATCACCTTCAGCAGGTGGTGGAAAAAAGTTGAGTGCAAAAGCGTTAGAGTGCATCAAGGCGGAAGGTGGTGGAGAACAGACAGGAAGGATTGTAGGAGCTAGTATTGGTGCTAGTGCAGCAGGATTTGTAGCAGGTATACCTTTTGTTGGTCCAGTGCTTGCTGGTTTTGTTGCTCTCTTTGGTGCTGATCAAGGAGCACAGGTTGGTGGTGAACTAGCAACATCCATCAATGATTGTGAGGAGTTGGATGGAGATTCGTGAGATTGATATTCCACAACTGGATATCCTTGTGCTACCAGTTCATAATTGGTCTCAGTCACCTCCTATTGCTCTGCCAATTTATCCACCAATAACCTCTCAAGTAGGCATACCAATTATTGATATTCCTGGTTGTGTTCAATCTCATAGAGATAGTGATGAGAATGTGCAACTAACTCAAGAGGATGAGAGGGGGATTGTCACATTATGTGATTCAGGAATACCAACCTTTAATCCTATTCAATATGATGCATCTAGACTGCAGATGATTACTGAAGAGAAATCAAGAGAAGTTCCACCAGTAAAATCACCTGAACCTCCAGAGGCACCAGAGCCACCTGCTCCACAGACACCAGAGGTTCCTCAGACACCCATACAAGAAATCCCATGCCCCACTGAGGCACAGGAATTAAAAGAACCTATTGGTTTTGTGAAAGGTGATCAAAAAGTAACTGACTATAGACTTGTGGGGAATGAGTGTATTCAGGTCACAGAGAAGATTGAGGTTGTGGAACAGATTGTAGGTAATCTTCCTACAGCAGGTGCAGTGACTGCCACAGCATCCATAGCTGTGATTGCTACCTCTTCGGCAATATTTGCAAAACCTCTTGCTGATCTTTTGTTAAAAGTGGTGAAACCTGTTGTGAAGAAAGCATTGACGAAGGTACAGACCTTATTGGGGAAGAAGCCCCCAAAGTTGTCTGCTTCTGA
>WTIV01000019.1 GCA_011525095.1 Methanobacteriota archaeon | reverse complement strand
CATACAACGGCAGAAATGGACTAGGGAATGTAATCACTTGGGCTGCCGGTAATGGGCTAGGAAACGATGACAATTCGAACTTAGATGGATATGCCAATAGCCGGTTTACTATCTCTGTAACAGCAGTTAACCACGATGGAGACCAAACATACTACGGAGAGCCAGGCGCAAATGTTCTGATTAGTGCCCCATCTGATGGCAGTAACGTTGGTATTACAACAACCGACAATGCTGGTAATAATGGATACACAAGTACCGACTACACCAGCAACTTTGGTGGAACATCAAGTGCAACACCACTCGTTTCTGGTGTAGTTGCGCTAATGCTTGAAGCGAATTCAAACCTTACTTGGAGAGATGTTCAACAAATTCTAGTCGAGAGTGCTAGAAAGAACGACCCTAACGATTCTGGGTGGAATACGAATGGGGCCGGCTTAGAATTCAATCATAAGTATGGGTTTGGTGTTGTCGATGCAGGATATGCAGTCGATCTAGCTACAAATTGGGAAACGCTAGACCCTGAGGTAAACTTGACCAGTGGAACAATCACAGTTTCCCAAACTGTTCCCGATAATGACCCAAACAATCCAGTAGTCTCCTCATACTCCGTATCTGAATCGATACGGGTTGAATCAGTGGACGTCATTTTCGATGCTGACCACACTTACCGAAGCGACTTAGACGTCACTCTAATCTCTCCAGACGGAACAGAATCGGAGTTGGTGAACTACTTCGCAAATCGTGACAGTGGTAATAACTACAACGAGTGGCAGTTCAATAGTGTCCAACATTGGGGTGAAATTTCCAAGGGAACTTGGACTCTAGAAGTCTACGATGACGGGAATCAAGATGAGGGTGTGTGGAATCATTGGGAACTTGTTATTCACGGCACTGAAGTCGATTTGGACAGTGATGGAGATGGAATAACTGACTCTAATGAAACGGATGTTTACGGAACAAATCCTGACAACCCTGACACAGATTCTGATGGGTTGAGCGATTATGTTGAGATATTCACCACTGGAACAGATCCAGTCGATGCTGATACTGACGACGATTTCCTAAACGACGGAATTGAGGTCAATGTCAACAATACAGACCCGTTTGACAACGATACGGATGACGATGGCTTAACAGATGGCCTTGAAGTTCTGAATTACTTCACTAATCCACTTGTTGCAGACCCTGATGACGACTCTGACGGATACTATTGGTTCCAAGACTGTAATGACACCAACCCAATGATTTACCCAGCAGCTCCTGAATTACTGAACGGAATCGATGACGATTGTGACCTATTTTGGGATGAGGGGTATAATTCAACAGATGCAGATAGTGACAACCTATCCGATTTCTCAGAGTACCATGGATACGGTACAAACTGGACAAATATGGATACTGATGGAGACCTTCTTTCAGATGGTGACGAGGTTCTGATTTACTTCACCGACCCACTAGTCAAGGATAATGATTCAGATTCAGATGGCTGGTATTGGTTCCAAGATTGCAACGATAGTGACCCTGCAATCAACCCAGACATCATAGAATCATTAGACGGAATCGATAACAATTGTAATGATGAAATCGATGAAGACTTCATTGGCTTAGATTCTGATTCAGACGGTTTGTTCGATTTAGATGAATTCAATAATATCTCAACTGACCCATTCGACCCAGATTCGGATGGCGATGGTCTGTTCGATGGTTATGAGTTCAACGACCTAAACACAAGTCCTCTCGACAAGGATTCTGATTTAGACGGTCTTGAGGACGGAGTAGAAGTCCTTCAAACGCTGACTAATCCCCTAGTTCCTGACTTAGATGAAGATTCAGACGGTTTCAGATGGTTCGAAGAATGTGATGACACAAATCCTCTAATCAATCCGAACCAAGACGAGTTTTGGAACGGTCTAGATGACGACTGTGACGATGAAATAGACGAAGTAATCAACCGACTAGACTACATTTCATGGGCACCTGATGTCACAGACATTCTGCTCAATGCGACCTTTGATGACCTCAATTTGTCTGTATCTGTCGACCTAACCGAAGAAGAAAAATCACGCCTAAATCTCACAATCTCTTGGGTTAGAAATGGTACTATCATCGGCCAAGGTCCGTCGTTTTCAGAACCTGCTTGGAATTGTGAAAACCAGACTGCCGAGTTGGGAGTCATACTGTGTAATCACACCGGATTCATCGGTCCATGGATAGTTAGTGCAATCATTTCTGACGGTTCACAAGACATCTATGCAACCTGGTACATTTCCTACGAAGTTTGGTTCCCGCCAGAACCAGTGAAGGAAGAGGATGAATCAGATGACACTTTATCTGAACTTGATGTTACAACTAACCAGATGATTTTCTTGGGATTAGGAGTAATCATTGTGATACTTCTTGCAATACTTGTTCTAGGTCGCAGAAAGCCACCTCAAGCTAAGGAGTCTATGTTTGCAGACCCGAGGTATGAACCTAAACAATCCCAGTATTCTGCCGTTCCCGGTGCTCCATCACTTCCACCGCCTAGTGATGCGTTTGGTAAATGGTAGACTCATTCGT
>WTIV01000253.1 GCA_011525095.1 Methanobacteriota archaeon | reverse complement strand
ATCCTGTAATGTTCTGCAGGAAAATTAGTGGTATTCCTCTCTGGCCACACAACTCAACGAAGTGAGCGCCTTTGAGAGATGATTCTGAGAATAGAATCCCGTTGTTAGCGACTATTCCTACTTTGTAGCCGTGAATGTGTGCAAATCCGCAAATCAGTGTTTGACCATATCTCGATTTGAATTCGTGAAATCTGCTACCGTCAACGATCCTTGCTATGATTTCCTTGACGTCTACTGGAGTTCGGTTATCTGAAGGGATTAGACCAAGTAACTCATCTGGGTCATAGAATGGTTCCTCCGCATCCTTTCTATCGAATGGAGCCAACTCCCTGGAACCAAGATTTTCTACAACATTGCGCACCATTCGCAGTGCTTCATTTTCATCCTCTGCGAAATGGTCAGCCACGCCGCTTTGCGAAGTGTGGACGTCAGCTCCACCTAACTCCTCAGCAGTTACCTCTTCCCCGGTTGCTGCTTTGACTAGTGGTGGTCCGGCTAAGAAAATCGTACCATTGCCTTTGACAATGATTGATTCATCGCTCATAGCAGGAACGTATGCTCCACCAGCGGTACAACTTCCGAGTACAGCTGCTACCTGTGGTATGCCGTCACCGGACATTTTTGCTTGGTTTCTGAAGATTCTACCAAAGTGCCCAATGTCCGGGAAAACTTCGTCTTGCATGGGGAGGAATGCTCCTCCCGAGTCAACCAAGTATATGCAAGGGAGATTGTTTTCATGAGCAACGGTTTGAGCGCGGATGTGCTTCTTTACTGTCATTGGATAGTATGAACCTCCTTTGACCGTTGCATCGTTCGCAACGAATAGGCACTCTCTGCCGTGAACTAGACCAACACCGGTTACAATACCGGCGCTATTCGCTCTACCATCATACAATTCGAATGCTGCGAGTGGAGATAATTCTAGGAATGCTGTACCTGGGTCGATGATTTTCTGAATCCTCTCGCGGGCCAGCATTTTTCCTCTACTGCGGTGTCTCTCAACATATTTGCCGCCGCCTCCTTCGCTAACTGCATCAAGTCTTGAGCGAAGTGTTTCTATCAACTCTAGATTGTGAGTGCGGCGGTTTTGGTAGTCTGGGTCAACACGATTTACACGAGTTGGTAACCTATCCATGTCTTCCCCTCAAATCACCGAGCAGCGATTTAGACTTGAAACAACCGCTTAGACACCGAGAATTAACCGACCGATACCACGCAGTCCCGGAGCCATTCCAACAATCATCACAGCTAGAACAATTAGAACTCGAAGATGCTGTTGCCTAGATTCAATTCTTAGTTCTGAGAACATCCAAACGATTAATCCAGCAAGTGTCGCTTTGACCAAGAAAAAGAGCCAAGCTCCTTCACCAAGAATATCCAGATCGTTTCCAAATTGAATCACTGTATCGGAAAGGGGATGCTTCTCTGAGAATCCAAAGTAGTCTATTCCAACCATTGTTGCCAAACCGTCGCATAGTTGTCCAAACAACATTCCTGCCACCATCGGAGTTGCGAGAATTCCGCGTGGCGATAGCATCTCTACAGGGTGGCTGGAGCGGTCTTCACTCTCCCACTCATCTAGTGTCATTCCATCGGGAATCAGCCCTACTTCGTTTCCTGTCAAGCGTAATTGCATCAAGTCTTCTTCTCCTTTGCGCCAAACAGCCCACGTGATTATTGCAGGTAGAACGACTGTAACCAAAACAGGCCACAGTATTGCATTGTCTTTGGGTAGCATTCCACTATCTTGAACCCAAGGAGTGGATACTAATTGTGCCCAGTGGCCTAGTCCCATTGTAATCAAACCGATAGCAAATGCAAGCATTGCACGAGGAATTTCATGCCAATTCCAAGTGTTGTGAATTACTACTGCAATCATTACTGCACCTGCAATAGAGCCTCCTAAGATCCATACATGACCTGTATCGTGTGTGTGTGCGCTAGGAAGTACAAGCAATCCAGTAAAGGCGATGTAAGCCACAAGTAGCATCGTAAGCATAGAAAGGTGATTCTTTCTTCCCATGTGCCCGATTATTGCTGATAGAATCAACCAAGCAGCAAGATGGATGTGGATGAGTGGAGAGATGAACAAAACATCGATTCCTTCCTTGAAGTAATCAGCGTCTTCCATGACTCTAAGCACAGGCGCCAACGCAACCCATGCAATTAGTGCCCAAACCATCTTGTCATCAACAGGAAGTTGCCACTTGCGGAATAGTGCCTGAAATGCGATTACGGCAGCAATCATTGTAGCGATGTACACCGCTGTATTCACTGGAGTATATCCAGCATCACCAGATGTTCCAGCATCTTTGACGATTGGGTCCCAAATATACACCTTGACGAAATCATCCCAGAATATCTCGGGTGCGAAAACTAATCCGCCAATCACAACTAAGAAAGTCAAACCAATAACGGATAGTAGAATTCTCTCAGTGCTGGAGAATTCGGTGTCTTCCATGTGCATACCACGCCGATTAAGATGATGAGTATTGCGTGCAATAATCACTCTTCTTCGCCATGACCGTGGTCATGGTCGTGGTCATGGTCATGGTCATGGTCGTGGTCATG
>WTIV01000077.1:8330-10480 GCA_011525095.1 Methanobacteriota archaeon | reverse complement strand
GCCCTTACGGACATATTCGTGGGGGCATCAATACTCCTTCAAACCATCCCTGCCAAGACAGAGAAATGAAGTGAAGTAAGTGGTGGGAGGAGTGTGACCGGAGCAGAATGGCAGGACCACCTCGAAGTAGAAAATGAGGGGGTGATGCGGATTCGTAAACATGGTTCAATGAATGTTGATGCAATGATTGTCTCAAATCCAGAGCACCTTGCAAAAAGTAGCGATGAGAGGTCGATATCACAACTTGTCAATATTGCATCCATGCCAGGTGTTGTTGGGGAAGCTTGGGCAATGGCTGATTGGCACTTTGGATACGGCTTCCCAATAGGGGGAGTGCTAGCAACAGATGTAAATTGGGGAGAAGAGGGGGGTTCAATTTCACCCGGAGGAGTTGGTTTTGACATCAATTGTGGTGTTAGAATGGTGGCACTAGAATGCAGTGTTGATGATATTCCAAATCTTGACAGACTCGCAGGCCGTTTGAACGGAAGAATTCCCTCAGGAGGTTCTGGAAAAGGCGGATTGGATATTTCAAATCAGGATTTGAATGAAATCATATCCAGAGGTACAAACGCAATGGTTGACCTTGGTTTCGCGTACGATGAGGATATGAAAAACATAGAGTCAGGAGGATTTCTAGAAACCGATAGCGGTGTTTCCGAGAGAGCATTTAATCGCGGCCTCAAAGCACTAGGCACACTTGGTTCTGGAAATCATTTCCTTGAGTTACAAACTGTTCAATCAATAGAAGACAGTAATCCCCATGGTTTGTTTGAGGGACAAGTCGTATGCATGATACATTCAGGAAGTAGGGGATTGGGCCATCAAGTTTGTACGGACCACGTAAGGGGTTTGGAAGACAAATACAGGAATCGCCAAGGTACATGGTACAACGAAGAATGGGGATTTGAGATACAAGATAGACAATTAGCAGCAGCACCCATTCATAGCAAAGAAGGACAATCTTACCTTGACGCCATGAACGGAGCGGCAAATTTCGCATTTGCAAATCGAAGTGCACTAACGCATAGACTTCGCCAAACACTCGCCGTTGAGATGGATGTTGAGGCACGACTACTGTACGATGTTAGTCACAATATTGCGAAGGAAGAAGTACACGATATTCATGGTGCAAAGTGCACTTGCATGGTCCACAGGAAAGGGGCAACTCGGGCTATGCCAAATCAGCCTGTACTGGTACCTGGTGATATGGGAACCGGATCTTGGTTATTGGAAGGAGTAGAAACAAACCGTGCGTTTTCATCATCATGTCATGGTGCAGGAAGAGTTCTTTCTAGATCACAAGCCAAGAAACAAATAGATGGTAAAGCACTCAAGAAGGAATTAGAATCTAGAGGAATCAGAGTCCATGCAAACACTCCGAACATAATGTCAGAAGAGGCACCAGATGCCTACAAAAACGTGGATGAAGTAATTGAACTATCACACAAAGCAGGCCTAGCAAAACCGATTGCTAGGATGATGCCACTAGCTGTAATTAAGGGCTAATTACATGCAGTAATTCATCTTCGGTTGGCCGTAGGAAGGCGCTGCACCGCTAGCAACACCATCTGGTTCCTCACAAATTACAGAGAGTAGTGTGTTAACTAGCTCTTTCAAATCTGCAACTTGTGTTTGTAATTCTCGAACACGGGCATCCGTATCCTTGCTGACGCTTCTATTATTCATGCCAATCCCATCCAGAGAGACTTGCTCTCTGAGGTATAATCGGAAAAATAGGCTTTAATGGATTTCGGTCTAGAAATAGTCTAAACCGCGCGTTTGTTTAGTCAATTCACTCATTCAGAGTGTTCAACATCTGCCCAAGGGTCACTCTCTTCTACAGTTTCGACAACAGGCTCTTCAACCTCGTCCGAAGCCGTTTGTTGCGCAACAAGATCATTTGTACCATCTGAAATTTGGTTTTCAGAATTTTCCGATCCATCTGTGTCGTCATTCGAGCTAAGAACTTCAGAAGCAGATTCTATTGCAGGCCGATCTGGCGCCATTGGTGGAAGGATTGGAGTCACCTTCTGATCTTCGTAATCTTCTACATCATCTTCTTCCCAATCATCATCGTCATAGAACATGCTATCATCTGATTTCTCTCTACGCATGAGAACGACAATTGCAAAGGCCGCCCCGATCAA
>WTIV01000077.1:0-8230 GCA_011525095.1 Methanobacteriota archaeon | reverse complement strand
ATTTCAGTTCCTTCAACAACCTCGTTCCCTTTTGGAATCGAACCATCTGCAAGGGCAATTTCAATATTTGTTACAGTTAAGTCGAAGGATAGGACAGTGAATATCGTATTCATAGGGTCGATCTCTGAAAGACCTGTTCCTCTAGCAGCATTTCCTGCCAAATCGACAACTTCAACCCACCAAATTAGTTCATCACCATCTGCAAGTGTAACATTTACTCCTTCGGTGAAATCTACACTACCTGAATATGTCCATGTACCTGAGTTGTTAGCAACATAAGGGATAATGCTACTGGACTGGCCATTTTCCATAACCAAACCATTTCTCAAAAATGCCCAATTGACTGCAATATCACCTGCGGGCATTCCTCCTTCCTCGATGATTAATACAGAATATTGCAGTGTTTCTAATTCTTCATCGTTGAGCGATAATGGTGCGGTTGAGAACTGAACGACTGGTGAAGTCTCATCTACTGTAATCATTGTATTGAGTGAAGATAAATCATATCCTGGTAGAGGCACTCCGGTAATTGAATAATCTACTACCAAATCAGGCGTAGATAGTGACCTAGATGGTAAAATCAGACCTGTTTCCCAACTGCCACCCTCAACAACTTCTGCATATACTTGAAGAGGTTCACTACCATAACTTGTGCTAACTGTTACTTCAAGACCCTGGCTAGGTAGAATTTCGACAGGAACTCCCGATTTTCTATACACGACCTTACCAGTGAAAGTAAGATCATCTCCTGGCTGGACAAATATATGCTCGGATGATGGTTGAGAAATCGGTGGTGTGTTGTCAGATTTTTCATCTAATGTAACCTTGAGGTCATTGTCTAGTTGCCAACGAATATCGCCTAGGTTTGTGAGCAATGCTACAGGGTTCAAATCATCATCATCATAGACGACTATAGCAGGTAAAGCATATTCAGGAACTAATGATTCATCGAAATCCCAATCCAAACTAAAGTGCCAAGACACATACCAAGAATCTCCATCACCTTGTGTGGTAATTACGTCATGAAGTGTTAGTTGTGATTCATTATTTGTGTAAATTGCTCCATTTCTAGGCTCCCAATTCATTACACCTACTTCGTCTACATCTGCACCAAGTAGCTTCACGGTAACGATGTCGATTGAATCAACTCCGTTCGCATCACTGATTTCCATCGTGAGGTTGTGCATTTGTCCTGCGAGTAATTGGTCGTTAACCGAATCCAACTCCAATGATGAGAGAGGTATTGTTGTTGGTTCATTTACTGCAATAATCATTGTTGCCATGTCATTATCAAGACCTGGACTTCCTCCGAACAGTAATTCATGACCAGCATAATCTATCGAGGTAAAGTAAACAGAAAGTTTAGCATTCATCTGCATTCCAGAAACATCGATTCCACCAAATGAGACCGTTCTCTCACCAGCCACACCTTCTGGCAGAGGTTTCGACATTGTTCTATATTCTGACTCATCTGCAACACCATCAAGATTTGTGTCATCTAATTCCTGACGCCAATAATGCATGACAACTTCATTGCCAAGTGCTTGATTATCTGTAATTGTAATTTGAAGAGACAACGGTGTGCTAGGGTCCCATGTGTATCCGTCTGCGGCTAGTAATCGCTGGCCAGAGTTAACCTGAAGATTGGATGCATAAGGTGATTCTGAATCAAGCAATATTGTGACAGGACTAGTGAAAGTTGTATCCTCTGCACCTGCCGCACCTGTTGCAGGTCCAGCCCTGATTACGTATGGAGTTAGGTTCACTTGTGTATTGTTGACGGGCAATGTTACAAGACCAGTCCACTGTCCGTTACCAGTTGAATTTAGGATTACGTCTGACCCCCCTATACTAACCGCGACTTCGAAATCTTCAGTTTGTGGTCTAAGGTCGAGCGTATTCTCAAAGCGTACAGTTCCTGAAACTGAAACTTGACTTCCAGATTTAGCCCAGAATGGGTAATCTGGAGAGAACATGTCAGACAACTCATGACCGTAGAAATCGACAACCTTCCATGTGTCGACTTGAAGATCGTTTTCGCTAGCTTGAATTCCTACATCTCCGGACTGTGCAGTAGCAGGAGAGAGACCCTCCAAGTTTCCGGCTATAATTTCGTATGCTTGAGCAGTCCAAATCATTGATTGAGAATCGTTCCAATCCCAGTCTACCTCGAACAGCCAATCTACTACCAACCTACCACCGATTTCAGATACCGATGAATTGTTTTGCAGTTTCAGCATGCCAAAGCCACTACTTTGGGTGAAAACTGGGCTGTTGTGGATGTCTGTCACAGTTATTGTTACACTGTCACCGGATGAATCCATACCTATCAAGTGAATTTCGTCGATATTTTCATTTCCAAGTAAATGGTGATGTTGCGTACTAAATCCTTGCAAATCACCAGTTGGATACCAAGTAACTGGGACACTAAAGGGATGGTTAGTAATCATATTTTCATGATATACTCCTCCATCGATTGCAACGCCACCTGTAGAAGCTGTCCAAGTTATTGGGACATTCACGATATCGATTTGACCATTGTTCGAGTTTTGGTCGTGATAGTCTTTGACCGTCTGACCTAACCCGGATACATTTTCTAGCAAATTATACCCGATTGCGAATGAGCCGATATTGAAATTAGAATCGTTTGCTGCAAACTCAATATCAATCATCGACCAATCTCTTCCTGAGGAATCAGTGTATGTACCGGATGTAGCAAACTGAGGATTGGAAATTGACACCACCGATGTAGACCAGTTAGAGTATGAGATTTGATAAAACTGATTAGACCCGCTAGATACGGTTAGTGGAGAAGTATTCCCATTTGGATTTAGACCGATAAGCATTGAATGAACATTAGCTCCATCAGGAATCATAACCTGAAGTGTCCCTGTGTCTTGAACATCAAGAGAATGTTCAATTTGGTTAGAATTGATTTGAGTCTGCCAGCCATAGGAACCGTAGCCCGGCATTGAACTGAACTCCCAATCGATTACTCCATCGTCTGCTAAATCGATTGTTGCACCGTGTGCCGGTTGAGCGAAAGCGCCGCGGAATACAATCTCTGATGCATAAGCACCAGGAGCAAACGTAACTCTAGGGGTCACTGAAGTTCGCATATCACCCAAGTCAAGTACTGAATTCACATTCGTTGAAGAAACACTTTGGGTACCGGATGTGGTTAAAGAAGCGGTAACTCCGGTGAAGTTACCTGTCAAAGTTGCTGAAGAGATCGGTCTGGATGATAATCCTGAATCACCAGTTACTGCGATTGTACCTCCACCATTATTGATCCAAGTGCCATTTGACAGGCGTGTTAGAGAGGAAGGGATATTCCAACCGTTAGAATCACCAAAGTACCTTGTAGCACCCACAGTTAACTCACGAATCAAAGGTGTGTAATATTGGTCATTTGTACCTAAATTAACTTCGATGTATATGCCTGAATGATTATCTCTGTCAATACTAGCCAATGAGAGAGGTAGAGACATATTTTCATGTCCGGGAATCACTTGTCCAGAAGCGTCCAACACGTCAACACCATACCAGGTATTTGCTGGCAGAATTACATCAGCGTCAACGAAACCGTATCCAAGGTCGTTTGTAGAAACAAGAGGTGATCTCCACGAACCCTCGGTTTCAAACCAGTCTACTTCTAGACCAATATCATCAACGTACCACCCCGGCTCTTGTACAGCAGTGTCGCTGATTTGTCTAAATCTGAAGGATACGTTATTCCCTGATAGGTTGGATACATCGTATTCCATACTTAACCATGGAATGTTTGCACTGCTGGTGCATGAAAATTGACCTGAAGCAGCGACATACTGTCTTCCATCCCATACATTCGTTCCAATGAAACCTGTAGTGCTCGTAATTGTTCCATCATACCAATTAGTACTGTTTGTGTAATTCACAAATGCTTGATTCCAAGCACCACCATTAGTAGAGACATACAGTAATCCGCCGTCCCAACCATCCTCTGAACACATCCAGTGTTGCCAAACAAATCTTGCGCTGGCTCCCAAAGGCACGTAGTAAGACGGAGAGAATAGCGAATTATCTGAACTAGAGTCATAATCTCCACAGAGGTTTGTACCAAATCCAAGACTTGCACTAGGGAACGATGATGGTCCATCGGTGTAGTTTGAGCAAACTCCACCGAATTGCCAACCCGTTTGACCTGCTTGATTGGATATCGACCAACCTCCCGGCGGTAATGCTGGGGCATCTTCTAGTGAATCTGTGATACTAAGTCCACCTGCTCCAATTTGTATGAAAGCCCAGTCATTTGCAGCGTTGTTGATTCCGTAATTAGACGCACTGGTTGAATTAGATAATAGATTGACATCAACGGTGGTTCCATTTGAAGTGATTATCTTGAACCAGTCTACAGTCAAACCTTCTCGTTCGTCGGTAGATGACCCGTATTGTACAGAACTATCTGTTTGAACAACGTACCTAATTTTGGAGGTGTTGTTTGACCCCAGCATTGCTTGTGGGATTGAAAAGTCAAGAGTTACAAATCCGCCCGAATCATCAAACACTGTTGTCCCATTGGGTAGCGTGTAACTACTACCTGGTATTGAGCCAGTTCTTGAACGACAGTCGGTTGTTGTGGCAGATGTGCCGGAAGAAATATCAGTCCAAGTGGTTCCATTATCAGCCGACAACTCAACACAGAAATTGTCGTATGTTGAGCCCTCAAGGTCGAACTCAAGCCTTGTTTGAACCTTGGAACCCGTTGATGTATTCGAGAGGTCAATTGTACTCTCCAATGCAGCATGAGCGTTGTTACTGTAAAGACATGTACCGCCTGTCTGGCTGTAACACCCGTGGTGCCAATAACCAACCGAATTACCCTGATTTGTTACAGAAAAACTGTCTACGAACCAACCAGGTCGAGGAGTACTGTTGCTATCTGTCCAAACTTGGAATCTAAACTGCATAAGTGTCGCGTTTGAAATTCCTGATATATTATCAAGATTGAAAACCACAGTATTCCATCCACTGAAGTTGCCATCACCAAATACTGCAAATCCTGAACCATTTGCACCATTTGGAACCGATGCATTTGCCGAGATTGTGGAAGTGTATCCACCACTTGGTTCGATGTAAGTCCATGGCCCGCTGTCAAGTTTGTATTCAACCCATGCACCGTCGAGGGAATCAAGGTGGTGCGAATGTGTAAATGAGAGATTGAAATTATTGATTGGAGATGGAATTGTGAATTGAGGAGCGATCAATGCTCCCGATGAACTTGTTGGCAATCCTTGACCAGGTAATGTGGCTGCGACTACTCCGCCATCTGCAGCTGTGGCAGGTGCAGAGCCATGGGCCATTGTCCTGGTTGTTCCAGATACTGTGCCATTCATACCACTGGGATTAACTGCTTCCCAAATAGAGCCAGTATGAGACCAAGCTGATGGTAACTGCAGACTTGCTGAAGAAAATGAGTCGACATTCGAAACTGCAGAATCGGGCATCAGTGACATCGCTCCCTCGAATTTACCGACCATAGTGTTTGAGAATTGGCCTGATGTGAAATTCCCCGGGACATCTTCACCTGTCCATGAAACTCCATATCCATCTTCGAGGTAACCGCTCTCGTCAACGTGCAACCATGCATCGATGACTGTTGCATTACCTGGAACCTCAAACGCATCTGAAACCGTTTGTGAGGTGCCAGATAAACCGGAGGGACCATTCCAGAAACTAGTGGCCGCTGAGGCAACATGGCTGACCATTAGAACCGTCAAAAACATCGCGAGGGAAGTTTTAGTGTAAGATTTCATGAAGACTACCGGACCCTACGGGTCCGCTGTATCCTATCAACTCTGCCCCTAAAAGCCACTTACGAAAGAGGAAGACTTGGAGCCACCAGCGAGACTTGAACTCGCGACCTCCTCATTACCAATGAGGTGCTATACCACTAAGCCATGGTGGCGTATTCGCCGCCACCTACCGTTGTGATATAATCGATTCGGATTCACCACCGGCCATTTCCAACCGTTTCGGTTAAACATAGAAGGCCTGTCGGCGAAGTTACAGCCGAGATCGCATAGCCTGGTAGTGCGCGCGACTGGAAATCGCGTGGGCCCGTCCCTCGGGAGTTCAAATCTCCCTCTCGGCGCCACGATTATTGAAATCAAATCCATGACGAAAATTCAGATCCATTTCCGGTAATGTAGCGTCAAAGTTTGTATTTTATTTGCCAGAATTCACACCTCTGTAGAGGTGCAAACAACCGAAATGACTCAAAGGGAAAACACTCAGCCCCTACTATGGCGGAAGAGTTCGCAGGAGAGATAGAAATCTCCGCAGAAACTCACGGAGATATGCCATTTCGCCTAGTTGATATTGTTCTAGACAAAGAATTTGCAGACTTACATCCGATGTTTAAGTCGGTTGACAAACTTCGTCACGAGTGGAAATTTCAATTCAAGTTGCTTAGACGTGAATGGGGGCAGCCTCATATCTTGACAATGCTCACTGGAATTGCTGCATTCCTACTTGGCTCTGTGTCTACAGATTTGTATGCTGGCGGAGACCCAAAAGTCACTGGTTTGGATGGCCTTGCTGGCATTGGTGGATTTGCGTTTTTCCAATTAATTGTATCAGGGATACTATGGGTATGGTTCTTTGTTCAGATTTCGGTAAATTTCCCGATTATGCGTGGACACATCATCAATATAATCATCATTTGGGGTTCGATTTTCTTATCGCAAGTAGTACTTCATGTAAGTTCTCCCAGATTCCCAATCGGTGCCAGTTTGGGTGATGCCCTTGGTGGAGTCATGCTTACAGCAGTAGGTTGCTTTTTCACATACTTCTTCTCGAAAGCAGTAATCGAAACAAGAGATTACCATGTCCAAGAAAATCACGTACACACAGATGTTAGAATTATGGAAGAGGCAATGGCCGAGCACAGTTTGTTCTCATGGACAACAATGGTCGTGTTGTGGGTTGTTCTTATGATTGTCAACGCCTGGGCAGGAGCTCATTTCATCGCCGACAGGACCGTGGAAGACTACGGCATTTACTTCATCCATCTAATCACAGGAGTGGCTCTAATTTACACATTGATGCACATGTTGTGGTTTCCGCAGCGAATGCTGGGTGAAGGTGCAAAAGTACAGACAAAGGCAGCAGCAGCTGCAGATGCTGATTTGCTGATTGAAGGAGTAATTCTTGCTACTGAAGGAGAATGTCCTTCTTGTAATGCAAACGCTCCAATCAGTCAAAATGAAAAAGGCGAAACTCTCGTTGATTGTGCAAATCCTGATTGTAATAGCCGAGGGGTGGCGGGAGAGAAATGCATGGGTTGTGAAGAAACATATCCTACCCGCTACACTTGTTCTGAGTGTGGACTAAACAGCCCTGTTGTCGACTATATACCTGACAAGGAGGCTTGGTGATGTTTGGTAACCTTAGGGAAGACTTCCCTACTCTATCAGGGGAGAATGCTCCAGTTTACTTAGACAATGCCTGCATGACATTACGGCCAAACTCTGTAATCGAGGCTATCCGTTCATACTACGAAGAATCACCAGGGTGCGGTGGCCGATCTGTTCACAGATATGCAACAACAGTTTCGAGAAAAATGGTAAACTGCAGGAATAATCTCGGGAAATTATTCAATGCAAATGAATCAAATGAAATCATTTTCACAAAAAACGCAACGCACTCTCTCAATCAGGTGGCTAAAGGGCTACACTGGGAAAAAGGTGACGTGATTTTAACGACGGACCGTGAGCATAATTCAAATCTCGTCCCATGGTTACAACTTGAAGAAGAGAAGGGTGTAGACCACAGGGTCGTAAAGTCGAATGAAGATAATACATTCAGCATAGAGAATTTCGAAAATGCATGTGCAGAAGCTGGAAAGAGCTTGAAGATGGTCTCTTTGTCCCATGTTGGAAATTTGGATGGTATTGCAACACCTGTAAAGGAAGCTGCAAAAATTGCGAAGGACCACGGAGCGTTAGTTTGTATTGATGGGGCTCAATCAACTCCACACATGAAGGTAGATGTTCAAGATTTAGGAATCGATTTCATGGCATTTTCAATTCACAAAATGATGGGACCTTCTGGAATGGGAGGTCTGTGGGGCAAAATGGACTTGTTGGAAAACATGCGATCCATTCAATCTGGAGGTAGTACCGTAGAGACTTCACATTACGATTCAATGGTGTGGTCAAAACCACCAGCAAAATTTGAAGGCGGTTTA
>WTIV01000007.1 GCA_011525095.1 Methanobacteriota archaeon | reverse complement strand
CCCTAGAAGACGCAGGGCGCGATGTAAGGGCGCACATCATCAGGAGAGCTTTGCAAAAATCACAGTTCATTGAGAGGACTGGAGAAATAGAAATCGAAGGTGAAATACATTCCCAGTACTCGTTCACATCAAACATGCAGTAGAACGATGAACTCCAAAATTCCTGATTGGGTTTGATTACTATTCAGCATAATCGACCATTAACTCAGTTGTGCGCAGATTTCTTTATTTTTCTGAAATAAACAGGCGTAATTATGAGCATGAAGTGCTTACTGTTGGCGACGTTGTTCGTGTTGGCTCCTCTTTCTGGATGTTTATCATCTGAAGAGAAGGCAACATCAGATGCTGAAGACCCGAAAACGGGGTTTAATTCCTTAATTGACATGATAAACGAGCCAATTGGAGAAAATTGTGCCTATGGCGGAGTTATGATCGTTTCAGGGATTGATTTAGATGGTGACTTGAATTTATCAGATGGTGAAATCGATAACACCGCTTACATCTGTAATGGGGACCCAGGAGAGGATGGAATCTGCAACATTGAAGAGTGTTGTAACCTAGCAGATTGTGAGAATCAAACATCTAGTGTCGACCAACTAACAGGAGGCGGGTGGCATACCTGTATGCTTAGAGAAGATGGCACCGTGATGTGCTGGGGTAACAACTACTACGGCCAAATTGGAGTTGGATACACAAATGCTTCCGGAGGGGTTAATCCGGTTGATGTAACCTTGTATGGAGGTCACACCGCAATACAATTGTCAGCTGGAGGTTTCCATAATTGTGCGATATTGGATGATGGAAGCGTAGCATGCTGGGGTTACAACCAAGCAGGAACTCTTGGCGATGGAACCTACGACAATAGATATGTCCCCTCCCCAACCCTTGGATTTGGGGCTGGATTGGATGCGGTCTTGTTATCATCAGGCTATTACCACACATGTGCTCTGCTTTCGGACGACTCTATCTCTTGCTGGGGAAGTAATGAATTCGGCCAAATTGGAAATGGTGAAATCGATGGTAACCTTGGTGTATCAACACCATACTCAATCCCGGAATTCGGTCCCGGTAGTAATGCTTCACTAATTAGGGCTGGCGGCCATGCAACATGTGCGGTTACAACGGATGGAGAACTCTATTGTTGGGGATACAAAGCGCTGAAGGGTGTTACAGGAAATAACCAACACATTTCCTCACCGACCCATATTCCACACTCTGGAACCAATGTCACTGACGTGTCTGTTGGTGGATACCACACTTGTGCACTGCTGGAAAACGGAACAGTGATGTGCTGGGGAAGGAATGATTTCGGCCAACGTGGATTAGGTTATACACAATCAGCCTCCGATTCATTCACCGAACGCGAGGTCATAGATTTTGGAAACAATAGAACTGCATTGCAAGTTTCAGCCGGAACACATCATTCCTGTGCAATTTTAGAAGATTGGGAAATTGTATGCTGGGGTAACAATACTTACGGACAATTAGGAAATACACCATCAAACCATGAAGCAAATCCAATATCTGTACCAGGACTAGATGGTATGGCAAAACCGGAGAATCTATTCTTGGGCAATTTCCATACTTGTGTTGTGTTTGAGGACAAATCTGTTTCATGCTGGGGCAGAAATGTCAATGGTCAAATCGGTGACTATACTACTGATGATTCCTCTGTTCCAGTTATTTTAGACCTGTAGAATAATTCGGATTCGATATCAATGAATGGTCATTGAATGTACCATTCAGAACAATCAAAACCCGTTGAATCTTGTAGTAATTTCAAATCTGCATTTATTTCTGGAGCCAGCAGTGCTCTCTGCTCATCAGTTATGCTCCTCTTTGGTGTAGGTTTTATTGACATGACAGGTAACTTGTACACATCGAAATCTCTTGATTGCAACCACCTCACAATTGGTGCTGTGATGAAATTCGGCACCAAGCCAACAGCGAACCTGAAGGTGCGACCTATCACAGTTATTGGGCGCCTCTTTGCTGCTGTATTTGCATTTTTTACTGAATCAAAATCAAAAGAGTAAGGGGCTACTGAAAGATGATTACAAACATCTTCTAAAACTCCTGAAGAATCATTGCGCATACGATTCTCCCCAATCAGCAATATCGAATCACGTTCAAAGTGTTCTAGCCATCTTGAAATCGCAGCCCCATAGAAGCTATCAACGGATAGGCGCTTATCAGCCCAAGCGTCCTCGAAGTTTGACCAATCTGTCCCATTCTGCTTATCAGCCGCACTATCAAGAACCATATTCCAGTGAGAAACAGTTCTGCCAACGGGATCTCTTAGGCAGATGATAAGACGTGCATCAGGCCAATTATCCGCTATACGAGAAGGCGCAATCGGGCAAGCCATTGCATGAACCGAGCAATCAATTCTCAAACCATCTCCAGCGAAACAATCTGCATATTTTTTCCAATTTGGCTCTGATTCATCTCGTCCAAAAGTTCCTTTGTGACTAGCAACAATATTCGGCTCCTTGGGGCCAGAGACACAGATTCCAGGATGCTGCGTCAAGACTTCAGCCAACCAAGTAGTGCCACACTTGGGCGCACCGAGCAAGAA
>WTIV01000087.1 GCA_011525095.1 Methanobacteriota archaeon | reverse complement strand
GGAAATAGCTCCTCCGGCAACAGCACCTCTGGAAACAACACTGGAAACGGAAGCAATGGTGTGTTCTCTCGCTCGATACCAAACGGTTGGGAAGTAAGGTTTGTTGATGACCTAATCGAAGTAATGAGTCCAGGAGAAACTAGAACTGCTAATCTGATTATTTCGACCCCTTCAAACGCTGCACCAGGATATTACGGATTCAAGTTATTTGCCGCAAGTTCTCTTGGTAATTTCTCGGTGAACACAACACTTGTGGTCAACATTAGTGCGACACACGATTTATCGTTCTCTCACACAAGCCTCGGCGTTTTGCTTCCGGGGGAAAGTTCTACAACCGAACTGGAGATAACAAGCCTGTCAAGTTCAGAAGGAAATTGGACATGGACATCGACCGTTATCGCAGGAGAATGTTCCTCCGAATTATCGGAGTTACAGAGCAACATTATGGATGGACAGGTTTACCAAATCGACCTCGATGTTACTGCAGGAGTGAACACTCACGTCAATGATGAATGCAAGGTTAGAATTGACGGTGTTTTAGACCACGATACTTCGATTACCGAAGCATACGAGTTTTCGGTTTATGTCGGTGAAGAATGGGGTCTATCGATGGTTCTTCCATCAATGATAACCCTCGATGTTGAAACTGAAGAAACCTTCAATGTGGCAGTCACAAATAACGGAACTGAAGAGGACACAATCTCACTAGTTGGTATCGATTCTGAGGGGATTACATTCACAAATCCTGAACCTGTTACTCTACAGAGAGGAGAGTCACAATACATCGTTGTTGGAGTTATTATCGATTCATCAATTGTTGGAGATATCACGCTAAACTTCAGCATGTCATCAACTAAGAGCGGTTCTGAAACAGTGACTGAAAGCGGAATGTTTGAGGTAAGAGAATACGCAGAGTTCTCAATCAGTGGACCTTCGGACAACAGAATAATCATAACGCCTGGTGAAGATTCTTCGATTTCTCTAAATCTATCCAATCAAGGAACAAGAGACCTAGACTTCACAACTACGATCATCGGACTCCCCAACGGCATTACAGTTCTATCCGGCCTCGAGGAAGTATCGCTATTGGCCGGTGAATCAACCGATGTTACACTGCAAATGTCAGCGGCAAGTTCCTTACAGCCCACAAGTGACTCTTTCACAGTAACCTTTGATGCAGTATATGTCACCGAGTCAATCACCCTTGACCTACAGATTACTGACAGGAACGAAGTATCAATCGATGCGGGTACTGACAGAATAATTGCATCACCAGTAAGTGAATCTAATCTAACAATGATGGTTACTAATCTCGGCACATCAACTCAGACCTTCGTTGCAGATATCAACAACAGCCAAGTGAGTGACTTCTTCTCAATCAGTGTAGACAAACTAACACTAACCCTTGCTCCGGGTGAATCAGGAACAATCACTCTCTCCGCCATGGAAGTTGCAACCGGTGCACCTGAATCGGGACTTGACATGACAGTATCAGTCGTTAGCGCGACCGACTCAACCGTTTCTGATTCACTTGAAATAAGCATTATTCCAACAATTGCAAACGGCCAAATCACTGTATTGAGTGACAAAGACAGTGGAAAGCCTGGTGAAACAATCAGTGGTAATATCATAATCACTAATCTTGGAACATCTACAGATACTATGAGAATTAATTCCGTTGACCTGGATTGTGGATTAATGGATACTGAAATCGTTCTTGGACCTAGTATGTCCTCAAGCCCAATCCCTTGGTCTTGCACAATTCCTGATGATGAGACAGCTGGAATGAAGGTGTTAGAATTTAGATTGACATCAGCATCCAGGTCAGACATGGTTGTAATCTTCAGTGAATCTTACACTGTGGAACCATCTTGGAGTGGGGAAGTCATTTCATTCACATTTGATGAAAATGATTTGGTGTTCGATGAAAGTGTAGACCAGCACACAATTTCTGTAACAATCTGCAATGAGGCAAACACATTTGTTGAAGGTAGTCTAGAATTGGTTGGAAAGAATGAACCACAAATGGACGGTGTATTCTTCAAAGCAGGTGAGACCGGAATCAACTCTACATACTCGCTCGCAAGTAAAGGCTGCCAAGACTTCAGACTGATGCTTACACCGCTGAATCTTGATGGGTTTGACGCTAAATTAACCATTCACGCTTCAAGCCAAGTACTTGGGCAAACAGTAAGAGATGTTTCCCAAGAATTGCGTGCAGAAGTAGGAGGTCCTGAACTTGCTCCGGACGGTATGGATTTGGGCATTCTTGAGTTGAATAACAAGAACTCAATCATATTGCTTTCATCAGGTTGGGCACTTGCAGCAATTATGCTTCTTTACATCAAACTTTTCAGAAAGCCTGCACAGATCGAAGAAGAGGAAGAAATCGAGGAAGAGATTCCACTTGGACCAAACGAGGTCAGAATCGACGAGTACAACAAAGTCACATGTACGAGTTGTGAGGCTAGGTTAGGAGTACCAGAAGGAAGTGAGCCACCATTCAGATTTACGTGCCCACAGTGCGAAACACGAATAAGAGTGGTAGAGTAATTTCTATCTCTTTTGCGCAAACAGCAAGAA
>WTIV01000142.1:6861-10580 GCA_011525095.1 Methanobacteriota archaeon | reverse complement strand
TCTTAGAAGTGAGCCATGGATTGTCGCGTCACTAGCAACAGCAACGTTGGATGATGACAGAGATTGGATGAAATTAGTAAACAATTATGATAATATCAGGACGCTGATGAGTAAAGCACTATACGGATTTGAAAACTACAATGTGCGCGTTCGTAATCCTGAAGGCTTTGCATTACCGAATCCACCACGGGATTCGAGAACATTCTCAACCCCAGATGAGAAAGCTCATTTCATAGCACACGATTTGCCGGATGTTTCTATCCCAAGTGGAAAGTACGTAATGATGACAATTAGGTCTCATGACCAGTATAACACCACGATTTATGATCTTCACGATAGGTATCGTGGCATTCATGGAAATAGGCGCGTAATTTTGATGAATGCAAATGACATGATAAAGCGAGGGTGGAAAACTAGGCGCATTGTTGACATTGTATCTCATTTTAATGGTGAAGAAAGAAGGAGCGATGGTTGGCAAGTAATCGCTTATGACATTCCAGAAGGAAACATAGCAACCTACTTCCCAGAAGCGAACGTGTTAGTTCCTCTCAATTCAACTGCTGAAAAATCCAACACTCCAACTTCAAAATGGATTATTTGCAGTCTTCTCGAGCCAGGTCAAGGATTATTCGAGGAGGAATGAGCCTTGACTAAAGGATACTTTGAGTTCTTCTCTAGCAATGCTAAGTATCGTAGATTATGGGCAGCATCTGTAATTTCTTTACTGGGTGAATGGTTCAATACGATAGCATTGTTTCTACTGATTCTAGAGTATTCTGGTTCCGAATTTTTACTCGGCATTCTTTTCTCTGTCCGTATGATATTATTCGGAATATCCCAACCAATAAATGGCTTACTCGCAGACCGATTAAATCGAAAGTCGCTGATGTTTTGGTCCAATATTGCGCAAATATTCCTAGCACTTACATTCCTCATGGTAGATGGCCCTGAAGACATGTGGTGGCTCATCACCGTATCAGGAATTATGATGCTTTTCCACGGGGTGTATGTCACTGCTGAGAGAGCTGCGGTACCAAACATCGTAGATGAAGATGATTTGATCACTGCTAACGCAATAGGTAGCGCTTCATGGTCAACCGCTCTTTGTACTGGAGCCATGCTTGGCGGCATCGTTGTCAGTCAATGGGGAACAGACGCTGCCTTTGTAATCGATTCGTTTACTTTCTTGCTATCAGCGATTATTTTGATCCCACTTACTATTGAACAGAATGTTGATGAAAGTATGAAAGGTCCAATTTTTAGTACTGCAGTCAAGAACATAAAAATTGGTTGGAGTAGGATATATTCTGACAAAAAGCTGCTGAGGATTATTTTCGCAAAAACATCTTGGAATCTTGCTGGTGCAGGACTTGCAGGAGTGTTTCTTGTACTTGCAGGCTCAGATATTTCAGGCTATGGCGCCGCATTTGGATTTGGCCTATTCTTCTTTGCCAGAGGTATTGGAACTGGTATTGGTCCATTGATTGCTCGTTCCGTTTTCAAGGACAGGTCTAAGTGGCCAAATATGGTTGGTATATTGGTTTCTCTAAGTGGGATATTCTACTTCTTGGTCGGATTAACGATTGACTATTACCTCCCTCTCACTGTATTCCTGATTATTTGCGCACACTCCGCAAGCGGCGGAAATTGGGTCCTTTCAACTGTACTAACCCAAACCTGGGTTGAAGATGAGGTGCGCGGCAGGGTATTTTCCATGGACATGTTGTTGCTTGGGCTTTCAGCAGGGTTTTCGACAACAACCGCAGGCTATTTGGTTGAATATCACGATTTAACCCTACAGAATGGTTTCATGTCATTTTCAATACTAATGGTATTGTGTGGAATTATCTTCACACTGTGGCGGCCTGATTCTCAAGGGCAGATTTCATGAGTACAGACAGGTGGAGTCCAATACAGTCTCTCGGATGGGTCGAAAGTGTCCAGTTGTAATGTACTGCCAGCACCTTCCTGAATTGTTACAATCGATGATGTAGATGCAGGCAGGTAGTCTTCTCCGGTTGATAGGAGTGTAAGTCTGATTGTATTCCCAGCTGCTATCTCTGCATCGAGAGCGATAAATTCCATCTTCGCAGTTATGGTTCCTACAACAGGAGCCCACGTAGATGACAATTCCTCTCCACCTTCGTGATACCTTAAGTCCATTATTGCATGTCCAATGTGAATACATTCACTGCCGTTACAATCCTCGAGAAGAGCATATAATTGTCCACCGACCGTTGTTGTAGAGACCTCTACATGTAGTCTTGGAAGACCCTGTAGGTACATATCGGATTCTAGCGGAGCACTCTCGTAAACAGGTCCTGTTGAGGCATCTGGTAGAACATTTTGTCCACCGGATATTCGTTGTAGGTCTTCTCCAAGTGTCATTACAACCTCTGTTGTGTCGCTAGCTGGGTACCTGTCTTCAATACGCCAAGAGCCTTGATTGGATTGAATTTCCACATGCAATCCTGGCTGCCTTCCTTCACCTTTGAGATACCAATCAAACCACTCAAGTAAATCCTGCATCCAATCGAATCTAATCATTGAAGGGAATGCTTCTCCACCTCTGCCACCCATGTCTGATCTTTCCAATAACTGAATTGGCCTGTCCGGATAATCGTGGTCCCATTGTCCAAACAGACCTTTAGCCTCAATTCCATTATCGTATAATTTGTTAATTGTTGGAATGGCCATGTGTGGGTCAACGTTCCAATCATGCATCCCCTGAATCAAATAAACAGAACCTCCGTAATTTTCTAAGACTCTGTCCAAAAAGTATCTCTCGGCCCAATAATCGCCAGCCACTTCGGAACCAAACATCCAAGCCGAAACTCCAGTGCCTGGTCCAATGATGTAGTCTGGGCAGAGGTTACCATAATCTTCCTCATCACCATCGAAGCCGTACGAGCCATACACGCCGTTGTGCATTATTGGAGCCCTTGCCTCAGCAGAACCATTCTTCCACATTAACTCCTTTACCCCGATTAAACCAGAGATAGGAACAATCGTCTTCAGATGCTCATTACCGAACATAGCCGCCTGCCATGGAGTTGAACCATCGTAAGATTTTCCAATCATTGCAACGTTGCCGTTGGACCAATTTTGGCTACCCAACCATGACACTGCTGCATCATTACCTAATTGCTCTGCAGTACCCATCAAATCCATGCAATGGTTAGACCTGCCTGTACCAGTAACAGAAACTTGCGCAAATGCATATCCGTGAGGCAGAATTTGGTCAATGATCATCTCTCCTAGCCAACTGCCAGGAACCTCAATAGTAGGAGTTTGAACACTCGGCTCTTGGAAATATGGCCCGAATTCTGCAATCACTGGAACTTGCACTCCTTCAGGCACATTTGGTCGCCAATATGCCAATGAAATCAACCCGTTAGGAGCAGCTCCTCCCTCTTCTAGAGGAAGTTCATATTCAACAAACACATGTGTGGAGTCCCACTCATTTTCGGTTTCAAGTAACTCATAAGGACCAAATTCCATAACGAAACCATTGTCTTGGTCTGTTATGTAATTCAGATTACCTCTTTCCCAAACCGGTACTCGCACCCCGTAATCCTCGCCAGATTCCGATGAAATATTATCAGCGATTTCGCCGATTGAAATCCCCAGCATCAAGAATACAATAGCCACTGCAACCGTTGTGCCGGCAAGACCGTTGAGGATGTTGGTTTCCCTTTTGACATCAGCCAACTCTGCGT
>WTIV01000142.1:3511-6761 GCA_011525095.1 Methanobacteriota archaeon | reverse complement strand
CCGGCAAGACCGTTGAGGATGTTGGTTTCCCTTTTGACATCAGCCAACTCTGCGTGGTAAATCTCCTCCTCCATGAGTGTGCGTCTCAGTGGTTACTCATAGCCATGACGATTACAATACTCAATAAACGAAGTCAGATTCGCATGGAACATGGTAGGCGATGTCGATGCAATGCGAGCATTTGTCGCCGAAGGAATTCCTGGTTTAGTTCCTGAACATCCGGGGATATCTACACTAGTAGACCATGCTCCCAAGCGAAGACAGATTCTTACAAAGAAAGAAAAGAGGCTTGCTCTAAAAAATGCGCTAAGATACTTCCCCGAAAACCAACACTCATTGCTTGCAGCAGAATTTGCAAAAGAATTGGATGACTATGGCAGAATATGGATGATGAGATACAGGCCGACACAATATGAAATCAAATCATACCCCTTGGATTCTTACCCAACTAAATCTAAGCAAGCAGCATCGATTATGCTAATGATTCATAACAATCTTGACAACAGAATAGCCCAGTTCCCGCACGAATTAATCACCTACGGGGGTAACGGCGCTGTTTTCCAGAATTGGGCCCAGTACCGCCTTGTTATGAGGTACCTTTGTGAAATGGAAGACGACCAAACCTTGGTTATGTATTCTGGGCATCCATTGGGTCTTTTCCCGTCCTCTGTAGATTCTCCTCGAGTCGTAATCACAAACGGAATGGTAATTCCAAATTATTCATCTCAAGACGATTACGACAGGATGAACGCGCTTGGAGTAAGCCAATATGGTCAGATGACGGCTGGATCTTACATGTACATCGGGCCACAAGGAATAGTTCATGGCACCACAATCACAGTACTTAACGCCGCAAGAATGTTCTGTGGCGCAGGAGATTCTCTATCAGGCATAACATTCGTTACATCCGGGCTGGGTGGAATGAGCGGGGCACAAGCCAAAGCTGGTGTAATCGCAGGTGCATCATGTATTGTGAGCGAAATTAATCCTCACGCAGCGAACAAACGACATGAACAGGGATGGTTATCAGAAATTGCAGACTCTACGGATGATGCAATAGATAGAATGTTGACAGCTAAATCAGAAGGCAGGGCTACATCGATTGGGCATATTGGAAACATAGTCGAGTTACTGGAGCGAATGGTCGAAAGAGACGTTAAAATTGATTTACTTTCAGACCAAACTAGCCTCCACAACCCTTGGCAAGGTGGATATTATCCTGTAACTCTAAGTTTTGAAGAAGGTAAGGAAATGATGTCTTCAAACCCTGAGAAATTCCGTCAAGAAGTGCAAGAGACATTGCGTAGGCATGCATCTGCAGTTAATTCTCTTGTTGAAAATGGAGCATACTTCTGGGATTACGGTAACGCGTTTTTACTAGAAGCATCCCGGGCAGGTGCTGATGTAATGAACGAAGATGGTAGTGCTTTCAGATATCCTAGTTACGTTGAGGACATTATGGGTCCAATGTGTTTTGATTATGGGTTTGGACCATTTCGATGGGTTTGTACATCGTGTGACCCGGAAGACCTAGCAAAATCCGATAGAATTGCTCAAGAGGTACTCTCCAACATGGTGAAAGACGCTCCTGAAGAGATAAGGCAACAAATGTTGGACAACATCCGCTGGATTGACGAGGCTGGTAAAAACAAAATGGTGGTTGGTAGTCAAGCAAGAATTCTCTATGCTGACACCGAAGGGCGAAAAATGATTGCAAAAGCATTCAACGACGCTATCAAAAACGGTGAAATTTCCGCTCCAATTGTACTTGGCAGGGACCATCATGACGTTGCTGGAACAGATTCCCCATTCAGAGAAACTGCAAATATCTCTGATGGTTCAATGTTTACTGCAGACATGGCTGTTCACAACTTCGTTGGAGATGGCTTCAGAGGTGCAACATGGATTAGCCTGCATAATGGTGGTGGAGTTGGTTGGGGTGAAGTTATCAATGGCGGATTTGGTTTACTAATTGATGGCAGTCAAGATAGTGAAAGAAAACTACTTTCGATGTTAGATTGGGATGTAAATAATGGAATCTCAAGGAGGGCTTGGGCCCGTAATGATGGTGCTATTTTCGCTATAAAAAGAGCCATGGAAGATAATCCAAAACTAAAGGTAACACTACCTTCCATTGCCGATGACACACTAATAGACTCCGTCTATAGTGGAGATGAATAATGGCGACCATCAGGTTAGACGGTAGCACTCTATCAACAGCTGAAATTAGCCTCGTATCTAGAGGTGCCAAAGTAGAAGTTGCAACCGATGCATGGATTAAAGTCGATGCTGCTAGGGCTGTTGTAGAACGAATATTAGCAAGCGGAGAAACTGTTTACGGGATAAACACAGGATTTGGAGCACTAGTTAGCGAAATCATACCACAAAAAGATCTTGCAGCATTACAAGTAAATCTAATTCGTTCTCATGCATGTGGAATTGGAGAAAGTATGAGCATAGAAGATACTCGTGCGATGATGTGTGTAAGGGCAAATTCGTTAATTAAGGGCCATTCGGGTGTAAGAAGGGTAATCATTGAGCAGATTGTAACTTTCCTGAATGAAGGTATAATTCCTGTAGTCCCAAGAATCGGTTCGCTAGGTGCATCGGGAGATTTAGCGCCGCTATCACATATGGCTCTCGCTTTGTTAGGAGAGGGAGAAGTTTGGGGCTCAGATGGGCCTCTGAGTACATCGATGATGTTGAAAGAAAAGGGCTTAATCGGCATAGATTTGTCTGCAAAAGAGGGTTTGTCTCTAATCAATGGTACTAGTCAAATGTGTTCATTTATGGTTAATGCGGAAATTATGTTAGATAACCTGTTAACGATTGCTGACCTAATAGCATGTGTTTCGATGGAAGCGAGAGAATGCTCAATTAGGCCTATGGACGAGAGAGTACATTCAGCCAGACCACATGCTGGTCAAAGCCTAGTCGCTAAACGTATTACTAGCATAATGAGGGATTCGAAAATTCTAGAATCACATGCAAATTGTGACAGGGTGCAAGATCCATATTCGTTCAGATGTATACCTCAGGTTCATGGTGCAGTGTTAGAATCATATGGGAAACTAACATCTACAATAGGAATTGAAATAAACAGTGCAACCGATAATCCACTTATTTTCCCTAACCCCTCGAATCCAGGTCACAATGAAGTGATAAGCCAAGGGAATTTCCACGGTGAAATCTTAGCCCTATGCGCAGATAATATGTCCCATGCAATATTTGAGTTGGCTAGTATTTCAGA